>JAJYJW010000020.1 GCA_021789155.1 Microcaldota archaeon | reverse complement strand
GCTCCACAAGCCTCGCACACTATCACCATGAAGCCTCTTGAGGAGTTATCGACATGCGTATCAGGTTTTCCACATTCCTTGCATATCACGTACGTCTCGAAATACTTCTTTATCCTTTCGTTAAGCTCTTCAGGATTTATCTTTGCGCTTATTGTTAATCTCTGGTCTTGCTCTATCGATACCGGAGCGCTGAATTCTTTCGTTATGTATTTCGCAATTTCCTCTTTCTGTCTTCTCGCGACGTCGGCAATGTGTGAGAAGTTTCTAATTATTGTCTTGCTTCCTTGTATTATGACGTCTGGAGTCGGTATCTTGAAATCAACGTTCTCCGTAGACAGTGCTGGAAGTTGCTCAAATGCCCTATCGAGCAATGAATCATAAAGTTCGTCCAAAATAATGACCTTTGTATTTGATACTTTATCCTGCAAGAATAATAAACGTTCCATAATTGCTTAAAATATCGTTTCCCGCAGAATTTGTAATTTATAGTTAACTATTTAATACTGATTATATAAATGGAACTGTTATTGCATTATAATAAAACAGTGATTAGAGAAATGTTTGGACCACACCTAACTCTCGACATATACGGATGTGATAAAGAAAAGCTGAAAAATTACGAGCTTGTCTATAAAATGCTTGATGAGCTGCCTGGCATAATAGGAATGCATAAATATTCCGAACCAGTGCTGCACAATATAGCGCCAAGGGAAAACTCGTTTGACCAAGGAGGACTTACGGGATTCGTGATTCTAGTAGAAAGCCATATATCGATACACACCTTCCCCGAAGACAATTTTGCGTCAATAGACATCTTTTCGTGCAAAAGCTTCGACTCGAAAAAGGCAACCGAACATTTGGTAGGGTTGTTCGAAGCTAAGAAGATCGAATCTAACGTGAAAAGGCGCGGAAGGGAATTCGTCAAGCACTATCCAAGAAGCGTAGAAAAGGCAGACGCCATAGCGATAAGAGAAAGAGCAAAAGCGTAATTCACGGCGCGGAATAACCTGAAGCCCAGCTGCTAGTAAAACTTACTGATGAAGGTACTCCATTGCAGACTGAAGCTTCATCCTCACAACCACACGTATTGGAAATTCAAACCTCTTAAATGCCAATGTCATTTTCAGAGCATCTCGAGGAAATCTGGATCCTCAAGATAACTCTTCACCAAATTGCCAAACTTGACCGCATCCGCACCGTCTACCACTCTATGGTCGAATACCAGCGAAATCGGCAGTTCTTTGCCTATCTTAACCATGTTGTCTCTAACTACGGGAACTTCTCTAATGAGGTGAACGCCCAAAATTCCAACGTCCGGATAATTTATCATAGGAACTGAGAGATATCCGCCACCAAGACTGCCTATGTTCGTTATGGTGAAAGTCGAATCGCGCATTTCGTCTATGGTTATGGTTTGGTTTCTGACCTTCTCGCCGAGTTCGCGGAGCTCTTTAGCTATATCCACTATACTCTTCTTGTCAGCGCTCTTTATCACTATTACCTTCAATCCGTCGGGGGCTTCTGCGGCTATGCCTATGTTGAAGTATTTCTTGACAAGTATTTCCTGCTTCTCCTTATCGTAGCTTGCATTGAAGTTCGGGTTTTCCATCAGCGCCCTTACGACGGATTTTATTATGAAGGGAAGGAAAGTGAGCTTTACGTTGAACGCTTTCTCGACTTTCGGTCTTTCCTTTTGCACGATGTTGTATAGCGCTTCCGCGTCGATGAGATCCATGTGAACCGCTCTCGGTATTGTCCAGGAAAGCTCCATGTTTCTCGCTATCGCCTTCCTTGTCTGAGTAAGTGGAACGCGTTCCACATCTCCTTTTGAAGTAGTTTGCGCGCTTGCCTTGCTCGTTGTTTGCTGCGTCGAAACAGGTTGCGATGAGGTGCCGCTTGCAGCATTCTTGACGTCTTCCTCAAGTATTTTGCCCGACGGGCCCGTACCCTTTACTTTCATCAAGTCTACGCCAAGCCCTCTTGCCAGTTTCCTCACTGACGGAGTTGCAATTATATCATGAACTTCCTCCTTTGCTGTTTGTACTGCTGGCTGCGCAGCTGATTGTTGTGGCTGCGATGCCTGCTGTGGCTGAGGTTCGGGAATCATGCTTCTCGTGGGGCCTGCAGACCTCTGATCCTGCTGTTCTTTCGGGGCGTTGCTCAATTCTGCATCTGTGCCTATCCTAGCTATGAGATCACCGACGTTCACTGTTGTATTGTCCTTTGCCGAAATGCTTATTTTTCCGGAAATGGGGGCAGGCAGGTTTATGACTGCTTTATCGGTTTCAACCTCTACTATCGGTTGGTCTTCCTTTACAGTATCTCCGTCTTTAACCAACCACTTTCTAACATGTCCTTCGGTTATCCCCTCTCCAACATCTACGAACCTTAGCTCCTTCACAAATCACACCGACAAAAGTTTATCTATGGCCTTGCTGATCTTCAAGGCGTTCGGAATATAGAACTGCTCATATCCTGGAAATGGATACGGGAATGATGCGGAACCAACCCTCATTATTGGCGCTTCAAGATCGAACATTGCCTTCTCCGCTATTCTCGCAGCAATCTCCGCACCTGCACCGAAGCTCAAAGACGCCTCATGCACTATCAGCACCCTTCCGGTCTTCTTCGCTGTTGTTATTATTGCCTTTTCGTCTAGAGGGTTTATTGTCCTCAAATCGATTATGTCCGCGCTTACGTTCTTCTTTGCCACTACATCTTTCACTACAGGAACCATTGTACCGTAAGTTATTATGCTAAGCTTGTCGCCCTCTGCAACCTGCGCGGCTTTCCCTATCTCTACCTCGTACATGCTCTCCGGCACGTCCTGCTTGAACAGCCTATAGAGTTTTGTTGGTTCCAAGAACACGACGGGATCCTGCATGTGTGCTGCCTTGATAAGAAGACCCTTAGCGTCGTATGGATTTGATGGCTCTACTACTATCAATCCGCCGATATGCGAATAGTATGCTTCTGGACTATCAGAATGATGCTCCAAAGTTCTTACCCCTCCGCTCACGGGAGTTCTTATCACCATCGGAACCTTTAATGTTGACCTTGTCCTGCTCCTGTACCTCGACGCGTGATTTATGAGCTGAGAAAACCCTAGGAACATGAATCCTGCAAACTGGATTTCGGGAATTGGATGCAGTCCTGCCAACGCCATGCCTATCGCTGTCCCGGCTATTCCCGATTCTGCCAAGGGCGTATCTATAACCCTGTCTGCCCCGTATTTGTCAAGCAAACCATCTGTAACCCTGAATACTCCCCCGTCCTTTCCTACGTCTTCGCCAAGAAGGACCACGTTCGGATCCTCTTTCATCAGCAAATCAAGCGCATTGTTCAGTGAGCTTACCATATTCATTTGTACCATTCGATCACCCTTGCCAGAAATTGTTTGCCACTGCGTCGTCGAATTCCTCTTTCAGCACATCAGGCATGAAGCTGTAAACGTTCTGGAACATGCTTTTAGGATCTGGTTTGAACTGCTCAGATTTTTCCACTGCAGCAGATATTATCTTAGATTGCTCGTCTTCCATCGCGCTCTGCTTCGCATCGTCCCATGCACCCTTATCCTGCAGATATTTTCTCACCCTCAATATCGGATCCTTTGGCTTCCACGCCTCAACTGCCGAATCGGGCCTGTACTTTGTAGGGTCGTCTGCAGTGGTGTGCAAACTCATCCTATAGGTAAGGCACTCTATCACCATTGGCTTCTTTTCTGGATTGTTTATCGCATCGCTTACCGCTTTGTACACTGCTATAGCGTCGTTTCCATCTACCTGCATGCAATCTATGCCTGCGGCGACCGCTTTCTGCGCCAACGTCTTTGCCGCGGTTTGCTGCGTTCTTGGGACGGATATCGCCCACTGATTGTTTTCTATTACGAATATCACGTGCAATCCCAATGCCCCTGCGAAGTTCATCCCCTCGTAGAAATCCCCTTCTGATGTTCCGCCATCTCCCACATATGTCACTACCGCAGCATTGGTATTCTTGTATTTCTGCGCGAATGCGACTCCTACTGCATGAGGTATTTGCGTTGCAACCGGAACTATCACGGGAAATGCGTGCGAATCCTTAGGTATTATGCCTCCTTCTTCGAATCCCTTCCAATAAAGCGCGAACGTATCTATTGGGAAATTCCTAGCTAGATATACTCCGTGCTGCCTGAAGTTGGGAACGAAGAAATCCTGTTTTCTCATCGCATACGCACTTCCTATCTGCTCACCTTCCTGCCCTATCAAAGGTGCATACGTAACTGCGCGACCCTGCCTCTGCAAGCTCAAAACTTTTGCGTCAAGAGAGCGCGCGAAGCACATTAGCTTGTACATGTCTATGACTTTCTTGTCATCGAGATCTTTGGGTGCTGTGGAAGGATCGAGTTTTCCGTTTTCATCGAGAACTTGTAAATAATTCACGCTTGTTTCAAATACCTTGCTAAGCAATTTCTCACCAAATCAGTATGGTTATAGATAAATACAAAGAGTATTTATTCGTATCCTGATTTTAGCAGAACGAACGTAAACTAGGATTTGCCGCCAGCATAAGATGAATTGAACGTGAGCTTGAATATTCTGTAAAGCAGCAGTGTTGTCAATACGCTAATTACGACTATCCCTAAACTGTAATATGCGCTGAATTTGCCCAGAAGTATTGATGCTGGAAAGTAGATCGCAAGCCCGATCGGGAGCGCGAATGAGAAGAGGAGCAAGCCTAAACTGCCGTATATGGTGAGAGGGTAGCTATTCGCACTCCCGAGCTCCTGGAAAAGCCATCCCGTCCATCCAGCTGAACCTAAAAACTTGAATGCCAATAGCGACAATGCACCCATGAGCAGGTCTACGAGCGCTATTCCTGAAATCGCAGCAATAACGAAAAGAATTCCGTTTATCAAACCTATAGAAGTGTGCGATATTGCATACAAGAAGAGCGCTAGGCCGCCAAACGCAGAACCAAGCATGAATACGTCAGAGAAAGAGGTGAATATCACAAACCACATCGGAAGAGGCAGAAGCATTACCCTGTTTATCTTCTTTCCCCTTTTCAAGTCTTTTGATAGATCATCTGGATTCATCAGATACAATGCCATACCCATGACGAACGTTGAAAAAGCTGAAAGTGCCAAAAGCTGAAAGTAGTTCCACCCTGCTATTCCATTTGCGTAAGCATACAATGAGCTTATTATCACTACGCTAATGACAGGATTTAGCAAAGTCGCTAAAATGAAGAACACGCTGCTTAGCCTATAGCTGAAGGTGCCTTTGAAAATGTAGAAATGGGTAAGCAAAAGCATGCGCAGGTTCCTTATATTGTCGTTCATATTCCAAACACGTTTATTTTGCGCTTGACCCTATCCCAAACCAGAAACGCAAACATTCCCATTATGATGAGCCATGCGATCGCGAATTCCACTATGCCAAGGAATTGGGCAGTGTTTATTGCCCCGGAAAATATCCTTGCAGGAACGTAAAAAAGCAGCTGGAATGGTAGCAGGAACACTGCCTTCTGAACCATATCAGGGAACATTTGCAGTGGAATAACTGTGCCTCCCAGCATCATGTTGGTAAATGTGAAGAACATTATCACGCCCCCAATCTCGGTAACATAGAATGCCATGCAGCCCAGAGTAAACCAGAACAGCGACATGATTGAAAACGACATTATCATGATCAGCATTATCATCAGTATCGATGCTAATGATAGTGCAGGGTGGAAAAGCAAGGTTGCCAAAGCCAGTATGGGCAAGGTAGTAAGCGCGGTTCTTACTGTGGCAAACACCAGCGATTCCACGAACATCGCTGTCGGGAATCCGAGAGGCCTAAGCATGTACCCCAATACTCTTCCTTCCGAAACCGCTTCCGAAACTTCCCAACCAAGCCATGAATAGCTATATGCGAATGCTGCTACCACGAAGTAGTATTCGTACATGCTCGTAAGCGACATGCCCGCTATCGTAGATGTTCCTGATGCCGCATACACTGCGGTCCAGAGCAGCGCGAATATGATGGGTTCGGTAAGCTGAAAAAATATCCTGAGGACAAAGTCTGAGAAATACGCCATCGTGCTCTTTAGCGATATCATGAAATGCGCGTTAAGCTGCTGAATGCGTAAATCCATGCTATATCTCACCGCTCTTGAGCTTGGAATAGTATGCGGGCAGAACGCTATTCAGGTCTAGATCCGATGCGTTGTAATCCGCAACGTATTTGCTGTTTAGCAGCTTCACTAGCCTTGTGCTCCTCAGCATCGTAGATTCGATTTCGAGCTTGACATAATCATCCTCTAGCTCGAGAATCTTGCCAAATCTTGACAGGTCTTCATGCGGCTTGCCGTAAAATCTGATTTCGAGTTCCTTCTTATCCCCGAAGATCTTTCGCAGTTTGTACTTGTCCCCGTCGAATACTTTCTTCCCGTTGTTTATCAGAACAACCCTGTTCGCCATCGCCTTTATGTCGTCTATGATGTGCGTTGTGAGCACCACCGTCGTCTTGTATTCCTTTTGCATCTCTATAACAGCGTTTCTCAGAGATATGTTTGAAGTGACGTCTATCCCGACTGTAGGTTCATCGAGGAAGAGTATCTTAGGCATGTGCAGCACCGCAGCTATGAAATTGCATTTCATCTTTTCTCCGAGAGACATGTAGATTACCTGACGCTTTAGAACATCCTCCATGTTCAATAGCTCCGTAAGATATTCCAGCCTGTATTCGAAATCCCTTTTGGGAACGTTGTATATAGCACGCAGATATTCGAACGTATCGATTGCGGGAAGGTTCTCGAACATCACGCTGCCGCTTGCCGCGCCAGATACCATTCCTATTTTCCACGCAAGCTTCTCCCTTTCCTTCCACGGCACCAATCCAAGCACCCTCGCGGTTCCGGAATCCGGATGCAATATCCCTGTCAGGGTTTTTATCAAAGTCGTCTTCCCAGAACCGTTTCTGCCCAATATTGCCAATGCTTCTCCTTCTTCAACGTCGAAACTTATACCGTCAAGAGCCTGCTTGATTACCTTTTTCCTCCTCATGCTTGCCAAGAATATGTTTTCCCCCGCCCTGCTCTGATACGTAACGAACTTCTTGCTAATGCTGCTTACCCTTATTACCTTGGCCATCTCCCTCCAGTTAATAGCATATCTAAAGTATTTATAGGTTGTATAGCAACATAACAATTGCATGAAAAATAGACTTGCTTATGCTGCACTTGCTGCGGTGCTCCTAATAGTGCTTGTAATAAGCATATCCGGCATCAGTGCTGCATCTCATACGCCGAAGAGCATGAGAATTAATAGTACAACTCTGAACTTCACTGCAGTAGAGACTACGACGCAGCAGCAAGAACAGGGGCTGATGAATTCCACCGTTAATGAGAGCACGCTGGTTCTTTTCGACTTTGGAAATGCAGATTACTACAATTTCTGGATGTACGACACTTATTACAATCTAGATATTCTTTGGGTCAAGAACGACAGGATAGTTTATATCGCGGAAAATGCGACTCCCTGCGTGCACGTTGATCCTTCTTCATGCACTTTGTATTCGCCGAACGCGATCGCGAACTACGTTGTTGAGGCTAAGGCCGGATTCGCGAAGAAATACGATATTAAGATCGGAAGCATAGTCAATATTTCTTGATTTTTGGCAGGGCATTTTTGTCTATCCTGGCTTTTACTAACTTCTTTATAAGCTTAATCGGCACTTCTGCTTCTAATGGAATATGGATTGCTGATTTTGTCGTTTTGAACTTTGACAATTCCTCCTTATGTTCCGCTATTATCGGCGGACGTAGATACAACCCTATGTAACCTTTCATCAAAGCGAACCATGCCACTTTGCCTCGATCGTAACATGGCATTCTATAGCTTATCCCTTCAACGGAATTTGGTGCAGCTTGCCTTATGGCCAACCTAACCCTTCTGAGTTTCTGTCTGACACTTTCCGGTGCTTTTGCGATGTATTTGTCTACTTCGTTTGAGGCTTTTCCCATATCCACTCCAAAATATCTTTCAGCGCATATGTCCTGTAATCCTGTTTCTCCATATCCCAAACTTTCATCAGCCACTGCACATCCTTGTGGAAATCGTTAGAGCCGTAAAAAACAGACAATGGGATTATGTTCCTTACCGCAACTTCCCCTTTCCAGTTTTTGTATCTTACCGGTATTGCTTTGCTGGCATCGCCATTTACCGCGTTTGCAACGTCTTCGGGGAGTTGCATAATATCAGATCACTCCAAACGTTTTATTATGTGATAGCCGAATTCGGTCTTAACCAGCTCGGATACCTGTCCCACTTCCAATTTGAATGCCGCATCTTCGAATGGCTTGACCATCATTCCCCTTCCGAAGACCCCCAAATCTCCCCCTTGCCTTCTTGATCCATCTATTGAAAATTCGGCTGCTAGCTTAGCGAAATCCTCGCCCTTCTTGATGCGTTCGAGAATCTGCGCTGCCACTGACTGTTTCTCAACCAATATGTGCGCACATCTTATTTTACTGGCCATGATATTCTCTGGAAATGCAGAAATATAAAGAGAGATGCTGAAGAAAAAACGATGAACTTAGAGACATTTCGTTCTGCAGTTACTTAATGACGAACAGGAAAAGGTTTTAAACTATTAGAACAAATAAACTATACTGCTTTTTCAAGCCGCAGTAGCTCAGTCCGGGAGAGCGTCCGCCTGAAGAAACCTTTCTGAAAGCGGAATGTCGCTGGTTCAAATCCGGCTTGCGGCATTTGTTTTCTATTACTTGCAGAATTTTTGCTAGAATTTGAATTGCTAACGCAAGAAAGCTCCTTATTTCACGCGCAATTTGCAAAACGGCCAGTTTTGCACGAAAAAATTCGAAAATTGCACAAAGATTAATAAAGCATAAGATACATTAAAAAATAAAAATTACGGTGACGCAAAAATGGCTAAGAGAACATTAGTAACCCAAGAGGAAAATATGGTGGAGAACTACTCCCAGACGGGGGCAGCAAAGAACGTTAAACTGATAGGAAAGCACGTTTTCGGAAATCTTTACAAAATAAAAAACAAGAAATTACTTACGGATATCGATGAAGCTACGAAGGTCGTGGTAGATGCCATGACAGAAGGCAACATGCACATCGTGGACATATTCAAGCATAAATTCGAAGGCGCGGGAGGGAATGGCGTATCAATAGTTGCTCTACTTATGGAAAGTCATTCAACGATACATACATGGCCTGAATATGACTATGCAACTTTAGACATATACTCGTGTGGAGACGAATCGAAGCCCGGGAGCGCATTTGATTACATAGTAAAGCAGTTCATGCCAGCAAAGTCAGAGCGCTTCTATTCCGATAGAAGCTTGAAGGACGACTGATTTTGGGATTGTCATGGGACTTGAATTTGTGCCTAATGGAGGTCAGCTGATTAAAGACTCCATAAAAGTAGATAAGGTAATGCACTATGGCAAGAACAAGTTCCAGGAGATATTCATAGGGCACTCACCGCTTTTGGGAATGTTCCTGGCATTAGACGGCATAGTCCAATCATCAGAATACGATTGTCACGTATACCATGAAACTATTGTACATCCGGCAATGCTGTCCTTGAAAAATCCCAAGAACGTGCTTATAATTGGAGGGGGCGAGGGCACAACTGCTGAAGAGATAACCAAACATTACAAAGAAGTTAAAATAGACTTCGTGGAGATAGACGAGGAGGTAATCAGGTTGAGCAGGAGGTATTTGCCGTATGCTCCGAAAAAATTTGATAGCAACGTAAACCTGGTTATAGGCGATGGCCTGAGGTTTCTCAAAAACTCCAAGAAGAAATACGACCTTATAATAGGCGACCTTACGGATATATTCGATGGGGATTCTCTTTCACGGGAAATATTCACCGACAAGTTCGGGAGATTGGTTAAAAGTAAACTGACCGAACAAGGGATGTACGTAACTTTGGCATGCGGATTTGACATGGGCAACGGCGGATACGTATTGAGACCGAAATACCTTACAGACAACTTTCCCATAGTAAGGCCGATGTGCTACTACATGCCATCATTCAAGATACAGATGGCGATGGTAATAGCATCGAAGAAATACGACCCTGCAAAGCTCAGCAAAGAGGAAGTTGCAGAAAAGATAAAACCCATGAGGAAGAAGCTTAAGTTCTATAATGAAAACGTGCATTGTGCGATATTCGACAAAAGTTATCACGCTTTCATAGATGATGCCACGTATGGCTGACACTACTTGGTTCTTTTGCGTTTAGCGGAAGAACCGCCTGTCCTCTTTGTCTTGTTGATTTCTAGGGTTTGCGCGTTCATCCAGGTTATTACAGCAATCATATCGAGAAACATGACCAATGCCGTGAGCAGCACTCCGTTTACGAATTCACCGGTACCGAACTCAAATCCCGCCCAGACGTAAAACGGAACTTGAACTGCGTAGAGAATTGCCGTTACATACTTTTGATAATTCATAAAACCGATAAAATATGCACTTCCTTATTTTTATATGTTGCATTCGAAAATTATGCAGATGTGCGAACGCCTTATTTCGCATCTCTGCTGAATAGTGGAAGGAAGTAGCATATAAATACTTTTTACTGCAAATAACGATACGCTAATGCGAGTGTAGTCTAGCCTGGTAGGACATTGCCTTGCCAAGGCAACGGCCCGGGTTCAAATCCCGGCACTCGCACTTCTTTTATGCGGTAAAAGCCAAATGCTAATATTCTATGGTACGATGTAAAACCATGGAACGTATCACTTTCCCGAAAATCGGGGAGAAACATAAGCTAGCGCCTTTATTGACCGCAGAGGACGCACTATCTTTCAAATACAAGAAAATACCGAAGTTGCCTTACAAGAACATTGCAATCATATATTCAGACAAGCTCGAACGGAGATTCGTGAGGAAACTGGCTTTGCGAAAAGCGCACAGGAAATTCCCATCATCGAGGGCGGTTAATTTGCACGTATCAGATTCCTGCAAAATGGTGCTTGTCAAAATGGGCATTGGGGCACCAATAACCGCGCTTGAAGTCGAAGAGCTCATAGCCATGGGGGCTAAGAACTTCATAATCTTCGGTTCTGCCGGAGGGATAGGTCATGGCGTGTACGTAGGCGATATCATAACCCCTAACAAAGCACTGCGTGATGAAGGCGTTTCCCATCATTATCTGAAGAACTCGACCTTTGTAGAAGCAGACAAATCGCTATTCAAAACGATTTCAAAAGTGCTGAAGGAGAACGATATTCAATTCAAAAGCGGCCCTACGTGGACCTCCGACGCACCTTACAGGGAAACTAGAAAAGAACGCGATGCGTATGCAAGCAAAGGCATACTTACCATTGAGATGGAAGCAGCGGCTCTTTTCGCAGTAGCTAGGGCGAGAGGAGCGAGGGCCGCGGCAGTGTTCGCTGTATCAGATTCCATAAACAAAAATGGCAACTTCTCAGGTTGGCCAAAAAACAGAAGCTACGACATATTGACAAACAGCGCTTCCCTGATATTCAAAAGGATATAAGATGAATGCGCAGGCGCAGAGCCTGCGGAAATCCCATATTCATCTTGTTGGCAATGCCGTCACTTGCTGTAATGTCGTAGTATTGCTTATACTCGTCTCGCTCATATTCGCACGAATAGAGAAAGAGCTGCTGCCAAGCGCTGCAGACGTATTCAGCATCACTGTAAGAGGCACGTTGTATATGCTGGATATGCATGCGTACGCCTTACCTTGGATCGTTGAATTGTTAAAAGTAGACTGCTGAATGCCAATCGAGCTTATCCCATTTTCTGGTATAGACGAAAGCGAGTTTCCGCTGAACGCGAATGAACCATTCAAGGCCACGCAATCGTTGTTGTGGAATTGCGCTGGGGAAAGATTCAGTATCTTAAGTATCGGGGTTTCATTTAGCTGACTTATTATTGAATTGTTTGACGTTGCATTTACTGTAAGATTCGCAATGGCGCTTTCATTGGAGATTGTCGAGGATAGAAGGCTTTCGCATTGAACTCCGGAAAAAGACGTGCCGTTTATTGACGGCAAGCACATCGTTACGGATTTGTTGTTGGTTATAAGCGTGAAATTGAAGTTGCCTACTATCGGCACTTGCTTAACGTATATTGCTATTCTTGACGCGTTGTAATACTTTTCCACATTCGCATCGAAGTTAAACTTCAACGGAACAAGGCCCAATATTCCACCCTTTTCAGATATAGAAATAAATCCGCTATAGCTTATCGCGTACATGTTTGCATCGGAATGTGCGCTACCTGAAAGTATCTGGGAAAATGTAGACATAGAAAGGCTGCTGCTGGAAGAAAGATCTTTG
>JAJYJW010000002.1 GCA_021789155.1 Microcaldota archaeon | reverse complement strand
CATGGCAAGCGCCTGGCGGCGCCTTGGGTGTAAAAGTAGACGCATTGAAGATTCCTAGTTGGAAGAGTGCCCCGAGTACTACTGCAATGATGAGTATTGCCCATCCGTAAGTCATGAGGTATTCCATCGCAGATTGTAATCTTTTATTCATCTATAATCACATCAGGGTGCAGAATAGCCCTGTTGCCAACTGCTGCTAAAACTTATTCCAGTGGGTACACCGTTATTATTGTTGCCCGAATAGTCCTTTGCATCGCCGTTCAGTGGCCACCACCCTACAAGGCTACTCAGAGCTATTGGTGCGCCCCCTAATCCTTCATTGTAAAGAGCACCGATTTCGTTTGCAGATATGGTTGAATTGTAAATCTGCATATTTGCTAACATGCCATGCAAGAGCAATGCAGCATCAGGTCTAGATGCAAAGAATACTTGGTTAAGGGGAAGGTTTGTCATAGTCCCTGATTTAACAAAAGCCCCGTTGACGTAAAGATTGTAAGTAGTCCCTGACTTTGAAACCGCCACGTTGTACCAAGTATTTGTGGCTGTTGAACTACCTTCTACAATTGAAAAACCGTCATAAACTCCTATACAAGCAGTCTGTCCACAATCGTTTGTATCTGCAATAAAGATTCCTGCATGTCCCCCTATTCCATTGAAGCCAATCGGATATTGTACCAATGGACTTAACGTAGAAGTGCGTGTCCAAAAAGCTATCGACCAGTAATTATTGGTGCCTGCGATATTACCCAAGCTAATGTAACTGTTTGTTCCACTAAATACACCAACATACTGCGGCAATTCTCCATTGCATATTCCCTGAAGATTGATGAACGATGTAGTCATCGGTCCATTAGGACGAAACACATGGCAAGCGCCTGGCGGCGCCTTGGGTGTAAAAGTAGACGCATTGAAGATTCCTAGTTGGAAGAGTGCCCCGAGTACTACTGCAATGATGAGTATTGCCCATCCGTAAGTCATGAGGTATTCCATTGCGGATTGTAACTTACTCATCAACAGCTCACATCATGGTGCAGAATACCCTGATTCCCAATTGCTCATGAACGTAACGCCAGTAGTTGGAACCCCATTGTTGTTATTGCCCGAATAGTCCTTCACATCGCCATTGAGCGGCCACCAGCCTACAAGATTGCTTAACTTAATCGGAGCAGCACCTATGCCCCCATTATACAATGCAGTAATTTCGTTGGCGGAAAGAGTTGAGTTGTATATCTGCGCATTAACTAAAGATCCTTTGAAATAATTGACGTAATAACCAAGAAGCAGGGGATTTGTATTTGTAGGCATATTTGTATTCAGCGTTCTGGATGCTTGAAACACTCCATTGAGGTAACCGGTAAGAGTTGCGCCATCATAGGTCAACGCCGCTTGATACCACGAACCTGCACTCACTGGAGAAATCGTCAAAAAAGATCCTCCTTGATTTGCAATATCCGAAAAATTGACCACTTCGTACCTCAGATATCCTGCATGGAGAAGAAAATCGATATACTCGTTGTTTCCGGTGACTTGAGACATAAATCCAGTATCACTCATTGTGCTGCTTGATATAGAAGGATTAAACCATATTACATATGTAATTTTATTTTTGTAATTGGTAATTTGGTTATTGCTTTGTACTGTTATGCTTCCAGCGCCGTTGAATTTCGCGACGTATTGCGGCAATTCTCCATTGCAAATTCCCTGAGTATTTATGAAAGAGGTTGTTCCTGGGCCGTTTGGCCTGAAGACGTGGCATGCGCCTGGCGGCGCCTTGGGCGTAAATGTAGCGGAATTGAAGATTCCCAATTGAAAAAGCGCACCCAATACTACAGCTATGATGAGGATTGCCCATCCGTAAGTCATGAGATACTCCATTGCGGATTGAAGTTTTGTTGGCAAAGCACCACTACCCGTATTTGTAGAACATTACAACGGTAAGACCGTACAGCACTGCATACCAAAGCATCCAAATGCCGCCAGAGATATTGTAGTTGAACAACGCGAATGCGCCAGCGAAGAAAAGAACAGACGAGAAAACCACTTCGGTTTTCGTATTGCTCAATGCATAACGTATGTTATGAACAGTATCCTCGGTTTGCCTAAGCCATCCTTTTCTAGGATTACCCTTCAAGAATGAGGCTATTGCTGCTTTTGTCCTTATGAAAGTGAGAGTATAGTTCAGGAGAAAAACCATGAATCCTTTAGAGAAAGAACCGAAGTATATTTTAGTAAGGAATACCGGCGTGAGCAGAGAAAGCGTGAATGCGAACAATCCCAGAAGCTCAATGTAAAGGGAAAGTTGCGATGCGTCAGTCAACGCGTAGAAGTTGATATGTGCAAACGGGATATATGTGAATACCAATCCTATCGAGACTATTGTGAAAAGCAGAACCACCACAGATAGATAATTAAGCCCGAATCCGTGAGTAATGTAATCAACTTTTGCCATTGGCGAGCCTTTCTTGTTCTTCTTCTTTAGGAAATAGGATATGAACTGAGTATCACCATAATTGTAGCGCCACTGCTGCGAACTTAATTCGGTGAAGGTCTTTATCGGTTTTCCAAGAGCATAAACCTTTGGCAAATACAGCCCTTTATAGCCGAGCATATCCGATTCGAAACTGAAGAAAGTATCCTCTATCACGAAAGTAGGGAAGCCGTTCATTTCCTTCAGAACTGACATCCTAACTACACCGCATGAACCGCAGAAAACCGCAGTGTTATTCAGCGCTCTGGCAGGCTCTATGAACTTGAAGAAAAACGCGTCGAATATATCGACTGTATCTGAAAAGAAGGAATGCTTTGCGTACCTCTTCTCTGTTTGGATGTGTGCAAGCTTCTTGTCTTTGAAAAATGGGAGAGTATCAAGAAGGAAATCCTTATCCGTGAGGAATTCATCATAATCGAATATTGCCAGAAACTCTTCGTTTGCCCTCGCAACAAGACCGTTTATGTTCCCTGCCTTGAATCCAGTGCGATCCTCCCTATGAGAATACTCGAATCCGTGCTTCTTTGCTGCTTCGACAAGTTTAGCGCTTACCTCTTTCTTTGTAGAGTCATCTAGAAGGTAGAAACGAATCTTGTCCTTAGGATAATTCATCTTCTTTAGTTCTGCCATGTTCTTTGCTATCAGATCAGGATCTTCGTTGAATGTAGGCATGGCAACCGCTACCGTAGGGTAAGATTCAAGCTTGCCTGCTTCCTCCGTTACTTTTGCCAGATAATCATCGTAAAAGAACGAGCGGAAATACCAGACTGATGCATAAATGTTGAAGAAGCCTGAAACTACAGAAAGAATGGTAAAGGATATTGCGAGCACATACATGTAGAAGTTGCTAGACACCGAAAATAGGTATATTGAGAATATTAACCCTGCAATTGATAAGAGAAGAAACAAGAATATTGTGAGGAACCTACCCAAGAAGTTCGCGTTAAGGAACTTTGACATTAAACCAGATGTTATTATATTAACTGGTAGAAATTTAAAGCTTGCTCATACATCATCAAGACGTTTTACCGTTTTCAGGCTGGTGTTTTTTTCCATGAGCTGGCGCATTATGTTGCTATTTATCTCATCTACAAGGGCTTCGTGCCGCTGGAGGAATTCTGGGAAATATTCATCGTATGTTATTTCCCTTGAACTGTCAAATTGCCAGCCTTTGTCTTTTATCATTTCGCGTATTCTTGCATCTTGGTGTTCCAGCAACAACTTTTTTGATTCTTGAAGAGGTTCAGGCACATTCATGTTGTTCAAGCATACTCTGTAGAGTATAGGAACCATTGTAAATGCGGCAGAAATGCGAGACAACACGTTTTCTACATCGGCATCGCTTGCTTTTACTGCATTACTCCTCACTATGTCGATCATCTGAATTGGCTCGTCATAGTTTGAAATCTTGTTTCGGGTAATCATGCAATCACATTTCGTTCCGCTTAAATCTATTTAAACCATTCCCGAGTTACGTCACCATGCGTTGCAACGGCTACAGAAAGGAATATATAGGGTTACTAGCAAATAAATTATCGCGAGTACTAGTTCTTGCGAAGCAATTTCGCTAGGAAAGCTCGTGTATTGCATTTGATTTGGTGTAAAGATGAGATTAAGGCCAGGAAGGGCAGTTAGAAAAATAAACAGCCAAGCATGGAGTCGTTATTCCATAAGGAAACCCAGAAAGAACTTCATAAAGTCGCTACCGCACACAAGCCTGCTGGTATTCAATATGGGAAACAAGACCAAGAGCTTTGACACAACGTTCAAACTGACAATAGAGCAGAACTTCAAGTTGAGATCAAATTCTCTGGAAGCTGCGCGTCAGATAGCAAACAAGTACCTTGAGAGGAAAGTGCCAAACAACTATTCCCTCAGAGTAGTGCCTTATCCGCACGACATAATAAGGGAAAAGAAAAGGGCAACTGGTGCGGGAGCAGACCGTATATCCCAGGGTATGGCCCTCTCATTCGGAAGGCCAAGCTCCGTTGCTGCGAGAATGTTTGCGGGCCAGGCAGTATTTGAACTGAAGACTGCAGGGGCAAACAAAAAAATAGCTCATGAAGCATTGAAAAGAGCTTCGAAGAAGCTTTCTGGAACTTACAAAATAGTTTCATACGAGAACAAGCAGGTAGCTAAATAAGCTCTGCTTGTCCTCTGACTTATCCTCTTAAGGCAAAGCAAGTAATTTAAATATATACTACTTAAGCATAGTGAATGATTGCATGTCAAACATGAAACTTCAATCTGCAATGGAATACCTGATGACCTACGGATGGGCAATCCTCATCATAGCAGTTGTGCTAGGAGCGTTGTTCAGCCTTGGAATTTTCAGCAGCAGCTCTTTCATAGGAGTAACATGCATAGCAGGTCCAGGATTCTTGTGTCAGTCCCCTCAACTCGGCACTAACGGCAACTTGTCAATCCAGATAGGACAAAGTACTGGAACATCATATTACAACGTTGGACTTGGCTGTGTAGCTACAACCTCCTCTGGAGGAACGCCTAACCCGTCAAGTGCTGTAGTATATATAGACAGTAGCGGCGCAGCTAACGCACTAACTGCAAATGCACCTGGACAAGATGCAGTTGCACTGACACTTACTAGCGGACAAACCGCTACAGTAAGCAATTTGAAGTGCTTCGACACCAATGCCAATGCGGTAACGAATATTGCCGTAGGCCAGTCATTTAGCGGTTCCCTATGGATGAACTACACTCTTCAGAGCGGAGCGCCTGGCGGATCAAACCCTATGATAACTGTGAAGGTTGCAACCCTCACTGCGAAGGTACAATAATTGTACCTTCATTCTCTTTCTTTTTATTTTAACCATTCCAGAATATAGCCTACTCTGCAAAATGTTTTTAAGTATACGATGAATATTCTTTGCGGGAAATTGCTTGCGAAATAACAATCTCATGCTGCAGTCCGCAATGGAATACCTAATGACTTATGGGTGGGCAATCCTCATCATAGCGGTCGTGCTTGGTGCACTCTTTCAGCTAGGCATATTCAACGCTTCTACTTTCACCCCAAAGGCGCCGCCAGGCGCTTGCCATGTTTTTCGTCCTAATGGCCCAGGAACAACCTCTTTCATAAATACTCAGGGAATTTGCAATGGAGAATTGCCGCAGTATGTTGCTAAGTTCAATGGCGCTGGTTATGTTACTGCTATACCCACTACAGTAAAAAATTCTTTCACGACTTGTGCCTGGTTCAATCCTTCAGTGTTAACAGGTGGGCCGGAAATTTTGTCCTCTAGAGGTCCAGGCGATTATTCTTTTGACATGCAACTGGCAACTCCTGGAAATAAATGGTATAATGACATCGGGACTGGAAGCAATTGGATAGAAATCAGCGGATATGTGACTTACAATTTCGGTGCAGACACTTGGTATCAAGGATGCTTTGCCGTTACCACTACGGGCTGGACAGCATACGTAGATGGAACGAATCTTGGATCAGGAGCATATACTTCGAACACTCCTCTTCTCTTTGATTCGACCCATCACATGTTTCTGGGGCAGCTAGGCACAGGTGGACAGTACTTTACGGGTTTAATGAGCAACGTGCAGGTATACAACGCATCTTTGTCCTCCAATGAAATAGCAGCGTTGTATAATGGGGGCATAGGTGCTGCTCCGATTAAGTTAAGCAATCTTGTAGGCTGGTGGCCGCTCAATGGCGATGTGAAGGACTATTCGGGCAATAACAACAATGGTGCTGCCACAGCCATTTCATTCACCAGTAGCTGGTCTGCAGGATACAGCGCACCATGAGGTACTAGCTATGAAACACACCCTTCAAAGCGCGATGGAATACCTCATGACTTACGGATGGGCAATACTCATCATAGCAGTAGTATTAGGTGCATTATTCCAGTTGGGTATTTTTAACGCTTCAACATTCACGCCGAAATCGCCGCCTGGCGCTTGCCATGTGTTTCGTCCTAATGGACCTGGAACAACATCGTTCATCAATCTTCAGGGAATATGCAATGGAGAATTGC
Organism: Microcaldota archaeon; assembly: GCA_021789155.1. Classification (GTDB taxonomy): domain Archaea; phylum Micrarchaeota; class Micrarchaeia; order Micrarchaeales; family CABMGC01; genus JAJYJW01. Next base: position 52,199 of record JAJYJW010000002.1, on the reverse strand, counting down.
CGCAATACGTCGCGAAATTCAACGGCGTAAGTAATTACGTAGATTTGAATACTGTAGCAAGTGACTGGTATCCACAAAGCACGTATTCACTTTCTGCATGGATAGAGCTATCGTCAAATGCCAGAGGTTCCATATTGGGTAATCTGAAGAATGGAGGGGGCGGTTACCAGGTGTGGATTAGTGGTTCTGGTGCAGGGTATACTGCATACGGTACAGATCAGATTGCATCTTCAACAGCTACATTTTCAACTAGCACGTGGTATAACCTAGTCATAACAAGTTCTGGCAGCGTGTTTGGCATATACGTTAATGGTATCCCACAAACGGTCTCATACACCAGCTGGAGCTCGATAAGTCCATATGCCAACTATATTTCTACGAAGATCGGATACTCCTGGGTTCACTACTTTGCCGGGCAGATTGCAAATGTTCAGATATACAATTCGTCATTAACCTCGAATGAAATAACAGCACTATACAACGAAGGGATAGGCGGCGCACCCGTGAAACTGAACAATCTTGTTGGATGGTGGCCTTTGAATGGCGATGCGAAGGACTATTCTGGAAACAATGCTAATGGGGCTGCGTCTGGGATAAGCTTCACGAGTAGTTGGGAAGCAGGTTATTCTGCACCTTAGTGATAACATGGCAACAAAACTTCAATCTGCAATGGAATACCTCATGACCTACGGATGGGCAATACTCATCATTGCAGTAGTACTCGGGGCACTCTTCCAACTAGGAATCTTCAATGCGTCTACTTTTACACCCAAGGCGCCGCCAGGCGCTTGCCATGTTTTTCGTCCTAATGGACCGATGACTACATCGTTCATCAATCTTCAGGGAATTTGCAATGGCGAGCTTCCCCAATACGTCGCATCTTTTAATGGAGGTGCAAGCTCACAGATTACCACTGGAATAAATTTCGCTCTGCCTGCTACAATGAGCATATCGTTTTGGATATATCTGAAGAATGCGCCATTGTCAGGAGGTTTCAATCCTTTTGATCAGGGTTTGTGCAACGATTTCACCGCTACTGCGTGGTCCGATGGAAGTCTGTATTTTTATCAAAGCTATAGCGGATGTAGCTACGAGAGCCTCGTGATGTTTCCCGCAGGAACCTTCGAACCTGGCAAATGGATGCTGATAACAATAACGCGTTCTGCATCTCCAAAGAATGTCATATCATATCTCAATGGCGCACTTCAAAATACTGCAACGTATGTAAATGCCCCTGCGCAGGTAAACAACGTGCAGATGACTCTCGGAAAAGGATATACTGCGAATTCCCTGTATGGCTACATGTCAAACATGCAGGTGTACAATGCCACACTCTCGGCAAACGAAATTACTGCGTTGTACAATGAAGGCATCGGCGGCGCACCAGTAAAGCTCAACAACTTAGTGGGATGGTGGCCGCTAAACGGCGATGCAAAGGACTATTCGGGCAACAACAAGAATGGAGTGACAAGCGCAGTTACTTTCACGAGCAACTGGGAATCTGGTTATTCAACACCATGATTCTGATTCTCGTTCTTTGTGAATTCTTCTAGGAGCATTGTGGCATAGGCACCAGCGGGCAGCGAAAATTCGAATATTGCGTCTTTTTCCTCTATCTTGTAGTTGAAATCAAGATAGTTTATCATAAGAGCGCGCTCCGTTCCTTTCATTCCTAGTTCAGGCATTTTCTTAACTTTGAAATCCTCGACGTGCAAGCCCATCTTTTCCATTATTTCTTCTTCGTAGCTGTTTATGTGTTCGGGTTTTGTGTTGTATCCGATTAACGGCGCTACTGGTAGCGCCCCATCCATTTTCTCAGCAGTAAGATTCTTTATGTCTGGGAAGCCGTAGCCGTTCAAGCCGCAGTATAGCAGAGCATTTTCCATGTCGTTGCTTTTTATGCGCATGTTGAGTTCATCGTTGAATATCTGCGATTCAACTGCGTGGATGAACATTATGCTCGTTCCCCTAGGAATAGAACGCAACGCATTCGCGTAATCGCCTCCATTAGCGGCCAATTTCGATATTACTCTGCGTTCGTTCCGCAAGTGCATTGGAAAATATTTCAATGCTGCATCGAAATCCCTGTCCTGTGCCAATCTCTCCCTTGCCGTTACGCTTTCCTCGTTGGTTTCATGTTTGGTGTTTGTGAGAAAATCCATGACTGCGTTTTCAAGGTCTCCGCGCATTATCGCAAGTCCGATGTTCGCGTTGTTTCCCCTTATTCCGAATCTCTGCTTGCCGAAATAGTTTGCTATTCTTCCGTTAAGCTCCTCATTTATTGTTATAATCTTCTCGTCAGACGCATACGAATCGCAAATCCTTGCGGTAAAATGATTGCCTAGAAGGTCGCCCATACTCGCGGCGGTTGAGGATTGCCATGCTCCGCATATCCTCAAATCTCTGAGGTTAACCCTGCTAAGTGCAGATGCGTTAACCCCGTAAATGCTAGCCAACTGCGTAGATGTAGATATTCTGTCCTTCATTCCAGAGTAGCCTATGGATTTTACGCCCCTGCCAACTGTTTTCGCTACCACCATAAGCGCCCTTATCGTGTCCCAGTTCTTCTTCTGCAATACGAACTTGGCGAATTTGCCATCCGCATCTTCTTTTTCACCTAGCTGTGCAGCACTGAAATCCTGGTTAATTTTCAGCAAGCCCCCATTTTTCGAAATCTCTTCTACTATGAAATCGTCTGCAGATCTCTTGATTTCTCCACTGATGCCCCTTGATTTGGAAACGTGCTCCATATTATTCTTCTGCGTCGCAAAGGATTTAAGAACCCTTGTATGCAATATAATTAGGAGGCAACCCGCGTAGCTTCAGCAATTTTTCGCAATTCAGAAATGACGCCTAGAGAGGTTTCGATGCAGAAAGAATCATTCGTTGAGAAAGTGGTATTCAGGCTGGTTAGAAAGCACATAGCTGGCCCTACGATGAGCTCTGCTATAGGAAAGGCGAAGCAGTTCAATGCCAGAGGCCTTCCAGTTTCTATTACTTTCATATCAAGGGAACCGAAGGACAGCACGAAAGCGAATTACATAGCAAATACCTACATGCAACTGATAAGGGAATTGAAGAGAATGGGGTTAAGCGCATGCATACACATGCCATTGGAGCAGATAGGCAGTTCCCTGTCCGAAGACGTGTGCAACAAGAACATGGATGCGATAAACGCACTTTCTTCAAAGCACAACATATTCACGTGGTTCGAAGTTCACGATCTTTACAAAGAATACAACTTCATAAATGCTATAGCAAACAGAACAGACGTTGGATTGGCGTTCAGCGACGTAACCAATGCGCTAAAGTTCATAAAGAAGAACAGGAAAGCGCGCAGCATAAAGGTAATGTGCAACGGCGAGAACGTCAAGCACGACCTGAAATACGTTGACAAGATAAAGCAAATCCTTGATTCATCCAAAAGCACAGTGCTCCTTTCATTGGGCGACAAGGACATAGACAAGCTGTTAAAAGTGTGGCCAAAGTACAAAAAATCTTTAATTTTTGAGTTTCAATTAGGATACAGCTCGAAGAAGATAAACAGGCTTCTCAAGAAGGGGGCAAGGCTCAGCATGCACATCCCATTCGGAAAGGATTGGGCATCATATGCAGCAAACAATGTGCCTGAGGGGTACATGAGGAAGCTCGCAAGCAATCTGCTGAATAGCGAGTGAAGTGTTTAAATGCAAGAAAATGCCGAAGACGAAGAACTCGGCGGTACTAATCCTGTGCCAAAGAACAAAGGCAAAGTTAGCTTCGTTACTGGCGCAAGCGGTCGTCTTGGAAAGGAACTTATTAAGGTTTTGATCAAAAGGGGCGACACGGTAAGGGCGCTGGTAAACAGAAAAGACTCGATAATTCATTTGCCTAGCGGTACAATCCCATTCGTCGGAGACATTAACGACAGCGCAATACTCAACGATGCATGCAAAGGCGTAGATAACGTATTTCATCTTGCGGCAATAGTGAGCGAATACAAGGTCAATCCGATGAACCTTATGCGCATAAATGTCGATGGCACTAGGAACGTTCTCGAGGCGTGCGAAGACAATGCGGTATCGCATTTCATATTTCCTAGCAGCGTAGACGTTTACGGATACCGCAGGAATGAAATTCTTAACGAGGACTCATCTCTTGACCCGCAGGATAAATACGGGGTTAGCAAGATGCTAGCGGAGCAGATAATACAGCGCTATAAATCCACGGTTCCTTCAACCATATTCAGAATAGCGGTAATGTATGGGCCTGGCTTCGAGGAACAATTCTTCAAGTTCTTCGACATGGTGAGATTGGGGAAGGCGAGGATAATCGGCGATGGCACGAATACCCTTAACCTGGTGCACGTATACGACGTAATGCAGGCATTCATACTCGCGAGCACATCGAAGAAAAGCATAGGGAACGTATACAACCTAACCGACGGCGAATTCCACACCCAGCGCATCTTGTTCAATCTCGCTGCGGACATGCTCAAAGTTCCCAGGGTAGACAGTACCATTAACAGGTTCATAGCTAAGGTTCTGCTGCCTTACGTCAAGATCAATCCAGACGAATATAGGTTCTTGACGAGCAACAGGCAGATAGACATTAGCAGGATAAAGGCCCAATTGGGATATAAGCCGATTGTGAAGCTTGATTCTGGCGCAATGGAGATGTTCAAGACATATGAGAAAAAGATGAAAAGCGCGAAGCATAACATATAGCTATATAACTGATGTTCGTAATCCTGATTATCTACAGGTGTTCATTTGAAATTTGGAAAAGTAGAGAAATACATATACGATACGCTAGAAAGCAAGGGTGCGATGCTTTCGATGCTAATAGATCCGGTAGATTACAAGACGCCTGATGCAGCGATAAAAACAGCAGCAGCGAGCATAAACGCTGGTGCGGACATGCTTCTTGTGGGTGGAAGCATAGGCGCTCAGGGAGAGCTTCTCGATTACGTTTGCAAAGGCGTAAAGGAAAAGGCGGGCAACGTCCCAATAGTTCTATTCCCGGGAAACATCGCCACCCTAACAAAGTATGCAGATGCGGTTTATTTCATGTCTCTGCTCAATGCAAGGAATCCGTACTGGATAATCCAGGCACAGATGCTTGCAGCGCCTCTCACGAAGAGCCTTAAGGTAGAGCCTTTGCCTATAGGCTACATTGTCGTGGAGCCAGGCGGCACTGTGGGATGGGTTGGCGACGCTAACATGATACCAAGGGCTAAGCCGAAGATTGCGGCAGCGCTTGCAATGGCAGGCGAGTATCTGGGAAACAGGTTCATAGTAACTGACACTGGTTCTAATCCTCAATTGCAGGGTTCTGGTCCTATACCATTGGACATGATAAAAGCAGTTAAAAGCTCGATATCAGTACCATACATTGTTGCAGGGGGCATACGCGATACTGCCGCATTGGCTTCAGCATATTCCGCAGGCGCTGACATTATACAAGTCGGCACGGCGATGGAAGAATCAGCCGATGCCGCGAAACTTGTGACAAGCTTCGCTAAAGTGGTCAAGGAGGAAGGCGCGCGCAAGCTCAAAAAGTGAACCTAGATGCGCTCCCTTTCTGCAATCGAGATTGCATGCATAGTCAAGGAGCTGAAATCTTTAGAAGGCCTATTCCTTGGCAAGATATACGATCTTGGGGAAGGCGCTATCAGATTTCATTTCACCTCCGCATCTGCGAAGCGCGTGCTTTTCGTCAGAATACCCTATGTTGTTAACTTCACCTCGATCGTGGAGGAAACGGATACGCCAACGCAATTCTGCACAGTGGCAAGAAAGCTAATAATGAACAAGAAGCTCAAGGAGATAAGCCAGTACGGAATGGACAGAATACTAATCATGACTTTCTCCGATGAAACCAAGCTGATAATCGAGCTTTTCGCGAAAGGGAACGTGATAATAACCGATCCTGCGATGAAGATAAACATCGCATATAGGAATACTGCACAGAAGGATCGTGAAGTAAAGCCAAAAATTATCTATGAATTCCCGAACGCTTCCACATTGAATGTATCAAATGCAAGCGTGGAGCAGATAGCTAGCAATTTGATGGAAAGGAAAGAGGATAAGGCGATAAAACCCATAGTCGCAATGGGGATAGCGCCAGTATATGCGGAGCAGATATTAGAGGAATTGAAAATTCCTGCGGACTCTCCAATCAACGATGATAAAACAGCGAAGGAAATCGCTACAGCTACGCGCTCATTCGTAGACGCTTTGTTCCTTCATCCAATCCCCACAATTTATTCGAAGGATTTTGAGTTGTACGAATACTCCCTTCTTCCATTGAAGAAGTATTCCGGTTTGGAGCAGTTATCGTTCCAGAGCATAAGTGAAATGCTAGAGAGGTTCTACCTTGACGCGAGAATAGGAATAAAGAAAGACACTTCGAGAGTAGACGCGATTGCCGCGAATATCGAGAAGCAGAAGAAAATCCTAGATGAACTTGAGACAAGGGAGAAAGAAGGAACAGAATCAGGACAAAAGATATTTGAAAACATGCGGCTAGTTAATAACGTGATCGAGTACATGCAAAAGAACAAAAGAGCGACATTGCAAGAAGTGCAAGAGGTTTTTGGAGACATCGTAAAGGAAGTTGACCTTGCAAAGAAAAAAGTTAGGATAGAGCTGTGATCTTATGATAAAAATGATGTTTTTGGGTACATCTGGTGCAGCGCCTTCCAAGAAGAGGGGGATGCCTGCAGTCGCGTTGATGTTCAATGGCGAACTCATTCTTTTCGATTGCGGAGAAGGCACACAGGAGAAGATGCTCAATTACGGATTGAATATGGCCAGAATCAACACCATATTCATAACCCATGCACATGGCGATCACGTCATAGGCATAGCAGGAATAGTCAGAACACTTGCGATACACAGCAGAGATAAGCCACTTACGATTTATGTTCCAAAAGGACAGGAGCAAATCGTTCGAAATCTCATAACGTTTGACAGTGCGATAATCAAATACCCGATAAATGTGATTGGCATAAGCGCAGGGAAGGTGTTTTCGGGGAAGAATTATACTGTTAACGCATTCAAGCTAAACCATTCCATAAAGACATATGGCTACGTATTCAAGGAAGACGACAGAAAGAGGTTCATAAAGGAAAAGTGCAAGAAACTAGGAGTCAAGGGCACCATGTTCGCAGAGCTTCTGAAGAAAGGAAGCATCAAGATAGGAAAGAAAACCATCGGCATAAAGCAAGTAACGTATCAAATAGCCGGGAAGAAGATAGTGTATGCTTGTGACACAAGGCCTTTGAGGGACACGATAATCGCCGCCAGCGATGCCGACATACTAATCCATGAATCATCATACAAGAACAGCGAGGCTAACCTCGCGAAAGAGCGCAGACACAGCACGTCCACGGAAGCTGCGGAAGTGGCAAAGAAGGCAAAGGCGAAAAGGCTGATTCTCACGCACATAAGCACAAGGTACAGAGACACTGTGGAGATGCTAAACGAAGCGAGGAAGGTTTTCAAGAACAGCGAAATCGCAAATGACGGAATGCTCATTCAAGTATGAGCGAAGGGTTTAATAACTAAAACACAGAAATGTTCTCTGTAATTGTTGGAGGTATCGTCTAGTGGCTAGGATGGCAGATTGACATTCTGCAGGCCGGGGTTCGATTCCCTGTACCTCCACTTCTAGTTGACTACGAATACAACTTTTCCTAATATTCCAGTATGGCTTATTTGTCCGAACGTTCTGCTATCTGTGCTTTCATCTAAATTGTCTCCAATCAGGAAAATTCCATTTTCGTCGCATAATGCAACCCTCTTCACTATCTTCATGTTATTGTATGGGTGCATCGCGACCACCACGTCGCCAATCTTCAGCTCCTTTCTTTTCATAGTCAATACGTAGCTGTTTTCAGGAATAGAAGGCAGCATGCTCCTGTCCTTCACCTTGAAGATGCTGGGGAGCATGTCTGCGAACATTTAAACCACTGGATACACTATCTCTCTTTCAGTGGGATAGAATGCCTTTACCCTTTTCGTTTTGACTCCCTTAGTTTCCCAGAATATTTCGGCTATCTTCATCACGTTTGTCAGAAGATCATCGGCATCTGCGATGTTGGTGCTCTGTTTTGCCTTGCTAGCGCTCTTCAGCGTTCCCCATATCAACTCATTAAGATCAGGATGGTTCGTCTTGTGCTCAGCCTTGAAGTAATCTCCCCAAAGCACGCGTATCTCGTGCTTGCATATCTCTGCATGTTGCTCCTTTACCGCAACGTATCTTGCGAATTTGTTTCTAGTTTCATCTGCGTTATCTTTTGGTAATGCAGCTATCAGCATATCCATTCTAGCTACTGTATGTGCTGCAACTTGCGCGGCATGCGGATCGTATATGCCGCAAGGTATGTCGCAGTGCGCATAAACGTTCTCGAAGTGCATACGTGCGTCTATCATGTCAAGTGTTTTCGCAATTGTCCCTCTGCTATCCATATAATCGGTTCTAATCCCCAGATTAAAAATAAAACACTATTCCTTGCAAAGGGTTTTATAAAGTATAATTCAAATGTGGATAAGTTGGTTTGTTGAATAAAGGCGATCACGGTTCAATAGCAATTGCTAGAATGCAAAGGTTAGCCGAGCTTGCCGAAGAGAAATGCGTAAACGGGAACAAAAGTCTTGAGCATAGGTACGTCAAGCTCCTTATTCAGATTGCAGAGCATTCCAGGGTTAAAATACCGAAGGAGATAAAGCACAGAATATGCAGGAAATGCTCCAATCTGCTTGTTCCTGGAATAGACTGCAAAAAAAGAATGGTCGCTTCGAAAGGAGTAGTGTTCTGCATATGCGAATGCGGAAACCAGATCCGCATTCATTTCAATGCGGCATCAGCGCATTCCAAGATGCGCTAATATCAGCGATAATGCCTGCTGAATGGAGTCGTCGTCCCTCAACGTGACTATGTTTTTGTCGAATACAAGTTTTTCCTTTGTTGGCAAACCCCTGTATATCCCTACTATGCGCTGTATTTCCTCGTTATCCGGAACCGCGATTTTCTTCCCGTCTATTACGTTGGCTCTTGCGAGTATTTTCACCGCGTTTCCTATGGCACATATTGGTTTTTCAGCTGCGTTGAATTTCTTAAGCGTGTCTGCAAGTTTCCTATTGTCGTAAAGCTTCTGCGTATTTATTCCTTCACCATCGACAAGTATGATCGCGTTGTAGGCATTAGGATCCAATGCGTCTATCGTGCCTTCTGCTTTGTAAACTGCACCATGCGAGCCTCTGCACGCGGCCATAGATTCAGCTATGACGTGTGCATCAACTCCCCATTTGCCAAATATGAGTTTAGACATAGATACTGCTTCATCCCTAAATTCGGAATTAGGAACAATTATTGCCGCTTTCATGCATTACACCTATGATAGAGTTCTATAATAAAATAATAAAAGAGCTTCTATGCTGCTCTTTTACCTGTAAAGTAGTGTCGTGAAACTAGTGCCACGATAACTATAACCGCAATAATCAGGATTGCAAGCATAAAGTCGTACGTTGAAATTAGGTTGAACGACGCTGCGCCTCCTGCAACTGCGCCCGCACTGAGTTCAAACCCGAAGTAGTTTATTTTTGCCGTAAGGTTCCCGTGAGGCACGCTGTTGAATGTTATCGTTCCATTCTTTCCAGTATAGCCGGAATATACGCTCCCGTTTTCGAAATTGACTGTGACAGAGGTGTTGAAAGGAACGTCGAATATGTCAAGGGTTTTCACGCTGACAGAGTAGACAGGTATGCGTATGGTCACGTTAGAGCTTTCAACGCTGAAAAGTTGCTGGAAGGTCATGTTCACCCCGTTGTAATACGCTTTCGTAGCCGCGTATTCCACTCCAGTGAACAGTGTGCCCTTTTGCGAATACGTTCTGTCATTTATCAGAAGGATTACGTTGTCAAGTGGTTTGTTGTTTTCTCCAACTACATTGAAAGTCACGTTCCTAATTGGGAAGAATTCCGCAGTTAGGGAGTAGGATTTGTTTACGTATATTGAAGATGCTGGTTTCTGCAATAGCGTAGAGTAGCTTCCGTTCCACTCGTAAAAGCCGTATTCTTTTCCATTTTCGTTGAATGAAGTGTTGTTGACAGTTATATTGGCAGTGGTATTCGCATAATACCATCCGCTCCCTATTGGTCTCGAGTTCTTGTTGTTAGATGATAAATTGACGAGATACTGCATGTTCCATCTGGCGATCAATGAGTAAGGCTTGCCAACCAATATGCTCCTAGAAGGTGAATCGTTTCCGTCGGACCATTTTACGAAGCTGAACCTGCTTGTAGGGGTGAGCTGGTGAGTCGTGCTTTCAAGGCTAACGTGTGCAGTTGTTCCGCTGTCATACCATCCGCTGCCATTAACGCTTCCGTATGGAGTATTTGCGCCAACATAGTATTGCGTTATCCATTTTGCAGTCTCGGTTATGTTACTCCTCATGTTTACAGTAGTGATGTTGGAATTTCCCGTATAAGATCCGGAACCAGTCCCTATCCATCCTGCAAAGCGCGCGCGGGTATTGTTCCCCAATTCAACATATTGCGGCGCGGATATCCTCTGCGTACTGTAAGCACTATATCCGGTAAAGTTGCTTATGTTTGCATATTGAGAGTTTATGGTCAGCGTATATCCAAGGCTCCATAATTGGGTATCGTTTGCGGTTATCCTCAATCCAGAGCCTATCTGGAAGAAGTTTATCCTATTTCCAATCTCTTCAACACCATACGTGTTCTTCAATGTCTTCGCGCTCCCTTCCCCGTAGCCAATGTAAGCGTATCCTTTTCTTACTGGGGAAAATCTGCTTCCATCGTAAAAAGATAGGTTTGATAACTGCACTGGAGTTACGAATTGACTGTTTGTATCGGTGTTTGCTATTTCTCCGAATGCCACAGGTACGTTATATCCAGAAGTTGAAGTTCCAAGATCTATGCTTCCAAGGGTCTTTCCATCCATAGTGAAGTACCATTTTGTTCCTGAGGCATAGAAGCCGTAAGTGTGGACAGTTCCATTTGCTCCAGCGGAATTATCTAGGCCCAGCTTGCCTAGGAAACTGGCGTTGAACCCTGCAGGGAAATACTCATAAAACCATTCTGCATGCCCTGCGCTCAGCATTGAATAATTGTAACATCCATTCATGTCGCAATCCAACGGATAGCTTCCCGTTGAATTCTGTATTACATATCCAGCTTGGAGGAATGCGCCATTGCTTAGGGTTTCCCCAACCCAGAAAGCTAGAGATCCGCTGTTGAGATTTTGGGGAATGATTGTCTGTATGTTAACAGATGCGCCATGGTTGTTTACCGATGCACTGCCCCCTTTAACCCCGGATTGGAACCAGTACTGTGCGCTTGCAGAGGAACATAAAATCGCAAGCGTAAGCAAAGTAACAAGCAGTTCATACTCTTTCGTATTCCACACCCCAATCGTTTAGCATCCGCACTACATCTTGCCTATCCTGTGATTTTATACTTTTCCAGTCAATAACTGCCATTTCTGCCTTAGGTACTGATCTTTCCAGCGCCTGTTTGAGCATTATCGCGTTGTCTTCTGCGTTTGCGGATAATCCGTGCTTTGGCATCATGTGCGAGAATGCGTAGCCTTTCTCCTTTGCAAGCTTGGTAAATTTCATCGCGTAATGGGTTCCTCCTATCCCTATCGCTATCTTGCTGAATTCGCACTCTTCCTGCAATGCAGTATTCATTATTATCCTGCTGAGGAGTTCCGCATAAGCTATGCTGTTTCTTACTTCTAGGTTTCCTCCTATCTCTATGAAGCATGAAGGTTTTGTAAGCAACGGCCCATGGTGCGTTGCCTCGTATGTCTTTTCTAAGTCGGTCTTGTCCTTTTCCATGTTTAGCAATGCATTCAGCATGTTTGTCGGGGTTGCGACCGACAATTCCATGGGCTTGCCCCCTAACAGCGCTTCATTAGTCCAATTGCCCTCTGCATGTACTGTCATTGATGCGACCCCTGCAGAGCTTGAATGTCCGCTAAGAAAATAGAAGATGTCGTATTTCGGCAGAGCCTCTTCGCTAACGTTCAGAAGAGGGCCGTCTATTTTGTGTAAGAATATGCTTCCCGATGAATGCTCGAACAATCCATTATCGTTCTCTGTAAAATCATTCTTCAGCACGCATGCTGCTATGTTCTTCGATGCTTGATCAGAATCGGTGTAGAGCATGCATATCTTGTCAGTATGCATGTTCCAACTACCTCAGCACTCCCAATGACGAAAGGCCTATCTTCTCCAGGGCCTTTTCAGGATCTGTGTAGTATTCCTTGCAGAAGGCGTTGATGTCTTTCAGACCCTTGATTCCCAGTTGGTTGAGCCTTTCCAGTATTTTAGCACGCCTTTGCTCTTCGAGAATTATTTCGGATGGCGGATAACCGCTTAACCTAGAAAGGAGGTCCCTGTATGTTACGCTAGGCAGTATTTCAGAGCTGTGGTGCGTTTTGTAGTCGTAGCTGTAAAGGTCAGACAAAAGGACTTGGGTTTCTATGCCTGATATTTCGGATACTTGGCTTATTTTTCTTATTCGTTTGCCTGATTCCTCTATCTGCGATATTATTATGATTGCGTCGATTAGAGGGAGGATGTCCATTTCTATGTTCATAGGTGAATGCTGTAGTCTAGTCACCGCATCTCGCGCAGTGCTTGCGTGAATCGTGCACATGACCATCTTTCCGATGTTCATCGCAGTCATCATGTCCTTTGCCTCTTCGCCTCTCACCTCTCCGATTATTATCATGTCAGGGCGCATTCTGAGCGTGTTCTTGACGAGTTCCGTAAGCGGCAGTTCTGGACTTGTTTCCAATCTAACGCAGTTTTCCTGCGTTTCCGTGTTCAATTCGTAGGTTTCTTCCAGAACTACTATTCTCTGTTCTGGCCTGAAGAAGCTGAACATCGCGTTGAGCAAAGTCGTCTTACCGCTTCCAGGTATTCCCCCAATGAGCAGGTTGGCAGGCCTGACTTTCAAACCGTCAACGTATATCCACAATCTTGCCGCAAGGTTGTAGCTCAACTCGCCGGCATTTATCAAGTCTATTATGCTCAGTGCAACAGGGCTGAAGTTCCTAATAGTTACGTTTGCACCCATAGGTGAAGAAACTATGTTTGCCCTTGAACCGTTAGGCAGGTGAATGTCCGAGATATTGTCATCTGCTAGGGTAGTGGTTGCATAGAGCTTAAGTCTCTTTACTAATATGTCAAGGTCTTTCTTATCAAGTGTGAAATCCATTTTCTTATGACCTGAGCTTTTCGTGTATGCGAAAATGTTCGAAGTGTTGTTTATCATTATGTCTTCAATATCCGGATCGTTAAGAAGCGGTTCTATCTTCCCAAAGCTTTCAGAGTCTTTAATTATCTGGTCTATTGTTTCTTGAGATGCGTCTCCTTGAATGCTTTTTACAGTGTTGGCTATGAATTTGCGTCTTGCTTCTGTATCTGGCAGCAGCGCTAGCCTGCGTTCCATAAGCTCGAACGCTCTGCTCTCAATGAAATCTATGTCCTTTCCAGGTTCCATCCAATCGCTTATAAAGCATTTTAAAAGTATTTAAGCCTTGACCCGTCTGCCATCATTTGTTATCTGACATGTCCTTTTCGTTCCAAGTCCTGCTCTGGCCTTTCCTTCTCTTTGGAATGTACGTGTAGATATTGCCCCATGGATCCTTAGTTTTCATTTTTGTAGGGCGTATCTTGGTGAATCTGGAAAGTTTGAACTCGTCCTTTGTTGGCTCAACTGTAAGCATTGGTCCCTGCTTCGGCGCGTACTTAGGTTCCTTTGCAACTTCCAATATGCTAATGCAGGTTACTGGGCATTCTTCGCGGCATATCATGCACCCAATGCACTTGTCTACTTGAATAGGGTATTCGGTCATGTCCGTAGTAACATCGGTGAATATCTTCGTGTCTTCCACGTGCGTGTGCCTAGGCCTTGTAAAGTCTAGTGTATTTACAGGGCACACATCACCGCATATTCCGCACTGTATGCATTTCATATTGTCGAAGCTGAATTGGAATGCCAATCGCTCACTTCGTTACTTGTTTCTGTTGCGCTGGCTGGGCAGGCGCGGTTTCCTTCACTATCGGCTGCGGTTTAGGCTCTATGTTCCTGTTGCTTATCCCTCCATCAAACGACTTGAGTATGGCAATGAGTGCTATCACAACGAGTGAAACGAAGCATACGTAGAACGTGTATATCGACATAGCGGGGTTGTTCATCGAATTGAAGTAAGTGTTGAAGAAGCCCCATATGTTGTCCGTATTCATCGATACTGTTGGTGGCAACGTTCCAAGCTGTGTTGCGCTTTCAGTGACAAGCACAGTTCCTCCAGCGTACAGCGTTGTTCCTATTATCACTAGTATGGTAAGTATGCTGTTCCAGTAAGGCTCCTCATCCGTGTCTTTAAGGTACATCAGAAGCAGTGCGCCTGCAAATACCACTATTGCCAAAGGCTGGAAAGGTACTGCAATCGGGAAATCCTGATATATTCCAGGCCAGAATAACATGAATCCCATGAACACTATAAGGAATATGCTCGCATCGCGCAATATTATGTAAATAAGCCACCAGATATCTGCGGCAAGCCTAAGAGTGAATTTCCTCAATATCCTGAGGAAGTAGCCTCTTGCAAGCTGTATTGAAAGAGCCAGTAGGGTAAGAAGCGTTATCAGTATCGATATAGTTGCCTCAGTATATACCGATAGTGCGCTCACGTAAGCCCCGCCATTGCTTTGTAACAGCAATCCCAGTAAATGTAATACCAATCTTAACACCAAGACCCTTACATATTAAACTTTTAAAAATCTTCGTCTGATGTAATTGCACGATATTATACGCGTAATGAATTACTTTAATAGAAAGGAGTCGGTCATGCCTGCGGTTTTCATGGCTTTCCATATGCTGCCTTGCGCCCCAGCAATCACATATTTGCTGAACAAAGGCAGCAATGCGTCAGACTCTGCCTTGGCATATCTACGATGAATTACGTTGAATTCGTGTTTCTTCTCAGCATCGAAGCTGTCTATGAACCCCAAGTCCTTTTCCAGTAATCCATCTAGGGTGAAATAATCGAGGAATGCTTCCTCGATGTAATTTGTCTTGAATTTTATCCCGTTAAACTTAAACAGGGCATGTAGCATTTCGTGAAAGACGACTGATATTGGATTCGGATCATTCTGGTGAACTTCTATGCTGATCAGCATGTTCTTCGTTGGCATAGTGCCTCCGAAAGTTCCGAATGTGCGCGACAATTCAACTACCAGGTTTATTTTATCTGGGAATTTAAGTTCGAATGTTTTGTTTGAATATCTTTCAAATTCCGAGCAATGCTTATTCAAGAGTTTTTTCAATATCAGCAGCACGCGTTTTTCCCCAGCATCGGTTTCTTTGCTCGTGGGCAGTTCTATCGCGTTCAAAAGTCTTAATAATTCCGGGTGTTTTTTCGTTTTCAGCGTATCTTCTATGTTTGAGTCAAGCAAATCTGTCCATGCAGCGTCAAATGCAGTAGATTTGGTTAATTTATACACCTCACATGCAGAGTAAAACGGCTTTCCCAGTATCCAGCTGTTGTACTTTAGCATTTGCCTAAACACCGAATCCGGTGGGCCGAATGCATTGCTTATCCCGACTACCTTGCGAATATATTGATTAGTGTTGAGCACCACTTCCATTGCATCCATTGTCTTCCATGCAATCTAGATATAAAAGCCTTTGTTGCAAGCAGGGATATCTTCATTTGTCGTAATCTGTCCATACCCTATGACAGTAATTATATAGGTGTGCATGTCATAGTTAATCTGCTCAATTGGTATTCTGATGAAATACTGCCTTGTAATTCCAGCGTATAACGAAGAGAACAGGATTGCTCCGCGCCTTGACAACGTAATGGATGAGTTCGTGAAAGCTTACGGAACTGATTGCAAGGTAGTCGTAGTATCTGAGAGCAAGGACAAAACAGACCAGATAGTAAGGGAATACGAAAAGAAATGCGAGAACATAATCCTGTACAATCCCAATTCAACCGAGCGCCTTTTCAAAGGCGGCGTCGTGAGGGAAGCGTTCAAGTACGCTTGCAAAACCTATGATCCGGAGTTCATAGGCTTCGTAGATGCAGACATGTCCGTAAGCGGAAGCGAAATGGTTCGCATGTTTACCGAGTTACAGAAACAGAATTGCGATGGCCTGATAGGTTCGCGATACATGAAAGGGAGCAAGCTGATAGGGAAGAGAAGCACATCTAGGAACGTAGCTAGCAGGTTCTTCAACGGCATAGTCCGAGTCCTCTTCGGAATGGATTATCTCGATACGCAGTGCGGTGCGAAGGTGTTCAAGGGAGAATCTTTGAAGAGCGTTCTTCATCTTCTCATACTCAAGGATTGGACTTTCGACGTAAACCTGCTCTACGAGATGAAGCTTGCTAAGTACGACGTTAGGGAGATGCCTCTTGAATATGTGGTTGTGGAAACAGACTCTAAAGTTAGGACATTCACCCAAGCGCCAAGTTTTGCAATAGTGTCTTTTGGGTACAGGATATACAAGTCCTGGTTAGGCAAGTACATTCCTAGGAGTTTGATGCGTTCCATATACCTATGGAGTATAGGCGAATAAGTAGGCAGAATTTCTGCCCATTGCTTTTATATATCTGAAATCGCACTTTAATACTACGAATTTGGCAAGGTGAAAACTTATGAAAAGTGATGCGTACCAACCAGCAATGGCCTTGCAAAAGGCTTGCAACGAGTAATAGCGCGAGCTATTGGCAGGAACCAGCTTCTGATTTTGAACAGGATAAAGAAACGCAGCGGATACTCCATAACCTCGGTTCTATGCGAACTATCCGACTCTGAGGGAATAGCTCTTTCCACCCTCAAGGCAAACGCAAGGACGCTCTCAGAACTTGGTTTGATAGAAATAGAATTGAACAAGGGGGTTTGGATAAGCGAGCTCGGCAATTATGTCACCGCGTTGATGAGCGGCAATTCCGATTTTGAATATTGCGATTTTAGCGTAAGCGAATGATGTGATAATATGAACAATGTAAAAAACAATGTTTTGGAAAAACAAGGTGAAGACATAATGTACAAAGATCTAGCAAAGTACTATGACCAGATATATTCCGATGCTAAGGACTATAGGGAAGAATCCGAGATCATCAAGGACTTGGTAAATGAGTACAAGGTGAATTTTGGTAATGCGTTGCTGGATGTGGGTTGCGGAACCGGAATGCACCTCAAATACCTAAAGGACAGTTTCAGATGCACTGGAACTGACGTGAACGAGCAGATGCTTGAGGTTGCAAGAAGGAATGTCACAGACGTAGGTTTGGTGGAGGCAGACATAGTTAACATGAACTTGGGCGTAAAGTTTGACGTGATAACATGTCTATTCGGTGCAATAGGATATACCAAAACCTATCAAAACCTGGCAAATACCCTGAAAAACTTCTACAGTCACCTAAATTCTGGAGGCGTTGTAATAATCGACGGATGGTTTACTGAAGAGCAGTTCCATGAAGGCGCAGTACATATGAAAAACTATGAATCCGACGAATTGAAAATATCAAGAGTCGGATACAGCACTGTTAGGAGGAACGGTGGCGATGCTGCCATTTCGGTCCTTGAGGAGCATTATCTAATAGCGGAGAAAGGCAAAGGGGTTTCCTATTACGTCGATACTTCAGAGCTTGCGATGTTCGATGCGGACAGGTTTGCGGAATCGCTGAAGAATGTCGGATTCAGCAGCGCGACAATTCTTGAGAATGCGCTCATGAACAGGAATAGGTACATCGCAGTAAAGGATTAAAACATTCCATGGGAAGCATTAATGTTGTTCATGGGTGCTGTTCCGAAAAGCGCGAAGCGCGTATTCAATGGAATAATGTTCGATGTCTACCAGTGGGAGCAGAAGCAATTCGATGGCTCCTATTCAACATTCGAGAAAGCAACAAGATTGTACAGCGTCAACGTGATAGCGGTTCTTAATGGGAAGATAATAGTTACGAAGGAAACTCAGCCAGGGATAAAGAGCCATTACTGGCTTCCTGGGGGCAGATGCGATAGGGGCGAAAAACCGTTATCCGCCGCTAAAAGGGAACTATTCGAGGAAACTGGGCTTAAGTCAAAGGATTGGGAATTACTGGGATTCGACGACATGAATCCGTGGCACATTGACTGGAAAGGATATTGGTTCGTGGCAAGAGAATGTGCAGGTAAACTGAAAGGGCAGAACGATTCAAGCGAGAAGGTAGTTCCGGTTGCGGTGAACTTCGACAGATTCATAGAAATCGCGAACAAGCTGTTTTCTGGAAATCCTAGATTCATACTTGATGGAGCAGTGCAATCAAGGGCTGCGCGAGCAGCCCTGCGCAAGCGAATCTTAGGTTAGTTTCGTATTGCCTTGAACGCGTTGTTCTTCCAATCGTATGCGGAATCAACTATTTCTGTATCTCCAAGGACTTCTGCCATGCCGATGTCAGTAAGCCTCTTTGAAAGCCCTATGTATTTTTCAGGAGTTAAATCACGCAGCTTTTCCTTGAATCTATCCTCTATTTGGAGGCTGTTTATCCATGAAACCCATTCTTCCTTTCCTTGTATCTTTCCGCTTGCCGGAAGGGAATCCTTTACGAGCGAGTATGGGTCCTTGACATCGTTCAATCTCAATAATGTCTGTACCGCTTCTGTCAGTATGCTCCAGTCTTCATTGAGCGCTTCGCTCATCTTCCCAACATCAGGATATATTTTCTTGAATGCGTTAGCCACGTTTGTATATGCTAGCAAGCTTCTTCCCAATGCGAAGCCTATGTCCCTCATTTTGGTGCTGTCCGAAACGTCTCTCTGAAGGCGCGTTACCATCAAGGACTTGTTTAGTTCTGACAGTATCGCATCAGCTATCTCAAGGCTGCCTTTCCCTGTTTCAAGGTCTATCGGATTCGTTTTTTGCGGCATTGTCGAAGAGCCTATTTCCCCTTTGCCTTTCGTCAATATGAACCATTTGTCGCTTATGTAGCGCCACGTGTCCTGCTCTATGTCCAGCATGCTTCCGTTTATCCTGTCTATTATCTGGAGAACTTTCACTATGTCCCTGTATGGGTTTATCTGCTTCGTTACAAGGTTCGGCTTGAGGTCGAAGAACCTTACGAAGTTCGCGGAGAATTTTATCCAATCTACGTTAGGCGAGGTGAACGCGAGTGCATTGAGGTCTCCCACTGCGCCGTTGAGCTTTCCAGTCAGGAAGCCGTCCTTTGAAACCGCTTCCTCCAGTTCCTTCACGTCATACGACAGATTGACCGCCATTTCCGCAAAGACTTTTCCAAGGGTTGTGGGAAGCGCTGGCTGTCCGTGGGTTCTCGCAAGCATTGGAACATCGCGATACTGCCTCGATTTCGTTATCAATATGTTTACCAGTTCGTTTAGCTTAGGTATGCAAACATCTTGCAATGCTTCCCTTAAGTTAAGCCTGTATGAGATGTTGTTTATGTCTTCAGACGTAAGCCCGTAGTGCACGTAATTGGTTATGCTCTCGAGGCTGGTGCCGTTCAGGAATTCGCCGATTCCCCTTTCCATCGCCTTGACATCGTGTTTCGTCACGTCTTCTATGTCCTTTATCCTGGCTGCCTGATCAAGGGTTATGCCCTTGCCTAGAGATTCTAGCGTATTGACTTCTTCTGTAGTGAATTGCCTTGGTTTCATCTTTCCATCAGCGCCCTTTTCCATGATTATGCCGGTCCTTTCCAGCGCGAGCAAATATGCAACCTCTATCTCTATGCGCCTCTTTATCAGCGAGTATTCGCTGTACGATTCCGCCAAGCGCTCGAGTTTGTCCCTGTACCTTCCGTCTACGGTTGAAATCATGAGGAGCTTTACCTTGGTCAAAAGCGCCGGATCTTCCTTCAGATAAGGTTTAAGCAGGCTTTCAAGAGTGTGATCCTCGGTTACGTGTGCGCTTCTTGTTTTCTCAATCTCAACCATTTAATCAAATTCACTTTGTCTGGAATTGGTATAAATAATTATTGAATGGTGGTTTGCTTCTGCAATGCGAAAATCTAAGGATAAGAACCGTTTGGCGGGGGCGAGATTTGGACACGCGACCTCTAGATTTCTTAGCAATCATAGCATAAAGCTCATCACTCATATTGCTTAGCATATGAGTCTAGCGCTCTAACCAGGCTGAGCTACCCCGCCATGAGGGTGTTACTATTTCGCAGGAACAATATAAAATATATGCTGTATGTTGCAGCAAGAAACGTATGGGCACGGAGAGATTTGGACTCTCGACCTATGGCTTTCATATTAGATGGTTCTAACTATAAGACCATCGCTCTAACCAGGCTGAGCTACGCGCCCATATGCAACACACTTAGAGTTTAAATGTATTTAAAGCTTATTGCACAGGACCTTCTTCGCTCCAGCGAGATATCCGTTAACATATTGCATGTTGAGTTTGTCGTTGCCGTAACCATCTCCGACTTTGTCCCTCAATCTTCCTTCAGCATCAATTCCAAAAGCATCGCCTCTTGCCATCGCCTTGAGTGCAGTCGCTATTTCTTCCACATTTTGAGGGCCTATCCCTCCGGCAACGATTATCGTTGCATTTGATTTTGAATTTTTGAAAGAGTCGTAGGCTTCCCTAACAACGTTTGGGTTCAATTCAACGCCCTTTCCCAATGATGCATCCAAAAGAATGTAATCTACGTTGGCGTAGCATTTTGATAGTATGTTCGAATAGAGTTCGATCATGTTCTTGTCCATGTTTTTGTAGTCAATTTGTATAGTTATTGCAATATCCGGATATCTCTTCTTTATCGCGTCTATCTCCGATGGCTGTGGCAATGAAATATTCAATTGCAATCCGTTTACCAAGCGTTTATCGTAAATATGGCCGTATTCCATAAGCGTCGTTATTTCTTCTACGATTTTGTCTACATTGACTGTGTAGTAATGTATGGTCGAGAACGCCTTGCCTTTTACTGCCGCAAGGATATTCGGGACTTCTGCCATTTCAGGAACCCTTAGGTTGCCTTCGCTCTTCCCAGTGAAAAGACTTTTGTGTGAAACCTGAACGCCAAGCATAGGCAAAAAAGGAGAATCCATGGTTATGCGCATGTTTTCGAATGCGGCAAGAATCCCGTTAACCTCTATTACGCTGCTTGCTCCGGTAACTCCAATGTAGGGTTTCACTACCATAGATTTAATGTAAGACGCGTATTAATAAAAGTTGCCACGCGCTCATTTTACAATTAGGAATAGCAATCAAACAAAGTAGGCAAGCGTTGAAGCTTGCCCTGCGAATTCTACTCCTTTACCAATTTGAACCCTATCCTCGTTCCCATCTTCATTCCGAACCCTAGGTTTATCATCAGCAATCCCAAAGGCTCAAGGTATCTTGCATTCTTCAATTCGCCTGCGTCGCACGCTTCGAATCCGATCTGTTCTGCCAGTTGCTTAACCTTGCCCTTTGCCGCCGGATTATCCCCTGCCATGAACAGGCTGAGTTTTTCGCCATTAAGCTTTCCTGTTGACATGTGTTCCGCGAATACGGTGTTGAATGCCTTAACCACGTCTACTCCCTGCAATTCCTTTGCGAGTTCCTCTGCGCCTGAGCTGTTGAATCCCATGGCCCATTCCATGTTAGGCCCGATTATGTTTGTAACGTCTACGACTGTTTTTCCTGCGATTCCTGCATTCTTGAGCTTTGCAATCGTTTCCTTAACCGCAGAATATGGTACAGCGAGGAATATCACTTCTGCTTTTTTTGCCGCTTCCTCCACGCTTGCTTTCGCAGCGCCTTCAGGCACCGTTGCCTGCGCAGGATTTCTTGACCCATACACAACTTTGTTTCCTGATTTTAACAATCCTGTCCCTATGCTTTTCCCTACTTTTCCACTGCCTATTATTGCTATTTCCATACTTTCACCGTGTAATCCCTAATTGGTTGGTTCAGATATTTACGGTTTTCCAAGATTGAATGGCAATAGATGTGCGCTATCAATGTTGTCTGTTTTTAAATCTATCATGAGCAATCGGATTGGTGAACTTGGTGTTTAAGGAAATAAGCAAGGAAGAAGCTGAAAGAAATGCTGCAGCAGATAGTGAAGTGTTTTCCGATTTCAAGGATATACTTGATGAACTTCACGAGGAAGCCGCAAACGCATTCCGTGATGAAAAGGACACTGAGCCATTGAAAACGGTAAGGAGTGCAGACGCTCTAACTAATTCCGAAGATCCCATTGTAGCGAAAAGACTTGAAGCCGCAAATTGCACCGACCCTATAAGGTTAGATGAGCTAAGCAATGATCCTGATGATGAGATAAAGCAACTTGTAGCAAACAACGAAAATACCAACGTAGACACACTGGTATTCCTTAGAGACTCCGAAGAGGCTAGCAAGATAACCAGGGCATTGGCCCAATTGAGGATAACGAGAAAGAAATACGGGCAATAACCCTTCTTACGTGAGCGTCTGTCTAAGGGCAAAGTGCTTATATTTATGCTTCTAAAGCTTTCAGTATGGAAGATGGGTTAGAACGAAGAATCCTTTCTATAATATTCTTCATCGTATTCGTTGACTTGATAGGGTTCGGCATACTTATACCTGTGATAACGGTTGTTTTCGCTGATCCCGCATCATCTTACTACATGTTGCCAAAGGGAACTCCTTTGAGCATGGGTTACATACTGCTTGGATTGCTGCTTGCAACATACTCGATAATGCAGTTCCTCGCAGCGCCTATTTTGGGACAGCTTTCCGATAAGTATGGAAGGAAAAGGCTCCTGGCGATTTCGGTTGCAGGAACGTGCTTATCCTATCTGCTGTTTGCATTAGGCCTCATAATATCAAACATTCCCCTGCTGTTCTTTTCAAGGGCGATAGACGGGATAACCGGGGGCAACATCTCAATAGCTCAGGCATCAATAGCAGATGTTACAAAACCTGAAAACAGGGCCAAAAACTTCGGTTTGATAGGTGCAGCTTTCGGTTTAGGGTTCATAATAGGCCCTTTTCTAGGGGGAGTGTTATCAGAACCTAAAATCGTATCGTGGTTTACTTCTAGTACTCCGTTCTTCTTCGCCGCATTGCTCAGTTTCATAGAAACCCTGCTCGTGATTTTCGTGCTTCCGGAAACTATCCAGAAGGTCAGCGATAGGAAACTCAACATAATGCAATCTTTAAGCAACATCAAGAAATCTCTCAAAAGCAAGAGCATACGCGGTATACTATCTACGATATTCCTGTACCAGGCAGGATTCACATTCTTTACGACTTTCATTGCAGTCTACTATATAGGGAGATTCGGATGGACGCAAGGAGACATAGGCAACATGTTTGCTTTTGTCGGCATATGCGTTGCTATCACGCAGTTATTCGTGCTTCGCAGACTTCCGCACAACAAAGAGCATGAGATATTGGGCATAACCCTTCTTGGTTCGGGCATAATGCTTCTTGTATACGTGTTCCCAACAGCGCCATGGCAACTCCTATTCATAATACCGATATTTTCGCTATTCAACGGAATAACGATGGCGTATTTGCCTGCCATTGTCAGCAGGTCTGCAGATAGCAACATACAGGGAGAAGTATTGGGCATGAATTCGAGCGTTGTAGCTATAGCACAGGCAATACCTCCTCTTATAGCGGGTTTCTTCGCCGCGCAGATATCGCCTGCAGCGCCCCTTTATGTTGCCGCTGTAATAGTGCTTTCATCAGCTGCATTATTCTGGCAGATAAGAAAGCATCTTTCTGGCGGGAAAGAGTACAAGGTAGTTTCTTACGCGGAATGACTCGTATGTCATTCTCGTTTGAGTTCTACCAGACCAATTGTAGTTCCCAATGGATCTACCTCAAACCGTTTAGCCGCTCTTACTGCAATCTCTACCATCTTGTGTATTACCTCCCTCTCAGACAGAATGAGCCCAGTTTCTGATGCTACTATCCATTCCCTGTTCATCGCTTCCTGCAGCGTCTTTTTGTTCTTTATGGTATTGAGGACCACTAGGATATTCTGCGCGAATTTCAATGCTGCATAAACCTGCTTTCTGTCTCTTTCAGATACGTAAGTATTCGAGCAAGCGAGGTCATAAGCGTCTATGGTATTTTTCGTTGCCAACCAAAAAGTATCTACAAAATATATGACGCCGCTTTTTGGAGAATTAGCATATGCTCCGGTTTCTAGGTCTTTTTTAACCTGTTTCTCTATTTCAACAAGCTGCGAAAACAGATCGTTAAACTGAGGAAAATTGGTTGATATCTTGCTTGAGGGCAATTTGCCTAGAGGCACTTTGAATTTCTGCACATGTGCACCTTTATTCTTTTTATCCATCGATTGAATATATTCTGATTTATAGCTTTAATGCTACGCCAAGTTTGGCATATTTTTCCAATTTACCGTGGTATTACGTTAGCAAATGCACGCTTTAAATATTGAATGTATAAATAATGTCATCATGCAGAGCAAATCCCTTTTTTTCGAAAAGCTCCATGATGAAAATTCAAGACTTAACGAAATCGGCAGCATGATATCTCCGGATCCAAAGGGCATAATGCTTTTTGTGATGGATGCCGGCAAGGAGTACACAAGCAGGGAACTTTATTTGACTACCAAGAAGTTCATTAAGGAAAGCAATGCAAACACGGATTTTTTCAATACCTCTTCTCCAAAACGTTATTGCGAAAAATCTTTGTGCCGTTCCGGTGCAGTACAAAAGACCGGACAAGGGAAGTATTTCAAAACTGAGATGGGTGCGGAAATCGGAGACAATTCTTTCGCGTTTGCCCTGTCTGCAGCGGTGCGCTTGCACATGAACGACGTCAATCTTCCAAATTCGATATCTGCCATGGTCAAAACATACAACCCCTCCACCCGCATTTCCCATATGTTCTACGTGCACAATATCCTCAAGGAGATGGTAAGGCGCGATGGCATGAGCACTTCGAGAGACTTGGCAGATGCAGTACATCTTAGGCTGAATAGCTTGCATCTGAACACCATCGTGGACCCGCCGAAGATAATAGCCTTGATTAAAAGGATGGACAAAGACCTGAGGATATTGGACATTGCAGACAGGGATGATAAGCTTATGGCACCCCTAGACATCTATCAGAAGGGCGTATTCTGGAATAAGAACATAAGAAAGCTAATACTGCTTAACGAACGCGGTTACATATTCTGGAACGAATTTTTCATGCAAGTGGGTGAAGCATGCGCTGAAAGCAGAACAGATTTGCACGGTTTCGGCGAATCTGCCGAAACTCTCAGACTAGATGAAAACAAACCGCTTTTGCAAGAAGGAATACGCACCATACTCGCATCATTTGAGAGGGAAAGGGAGGAATGCATAAAAATCGCAAACAGGAGGTAATTGTGATGCTTGGCATAATCAACAAACACGACGCATACGATCTCAAAAATTCGATGCGAAACTCCAAAAAGTCTGAAGCTAATTATGAACGCTTTGGGGACGGTCCGGTGGTAATATACCATGCAAACTTCGTCCCAATACAGGTAATCGTGTCTTGTCTAATCCGACCAATGCTCACCATAGGCATATTCGCAGATGCCTGCAACTCGCAAGAACGCGTTGATTACGCAACGTTAAAGCAGGTAAACAGAGTGCTTTACGATATCAATCCATCGATAAAGATGAACGCCAAAACGTTCGAAATGGAAAACCTCCACTTGGATGAATTTCCAAAATGCGCATACGGATTCAGGAACGTATCAAGCATCAGCATTGAGGGTAATTCGCTTAAAGACCTTCCATTTGATTTTGCCAAGAAGTTGCCCTTGCTCGAGAAGTTGTGGATGAGAAACAACCAATTCGATGCACTTCCTGAAGCAGTACTTAAATTAAACATGCTGAAAGAGTTGCATGTGGACTATGCGGTAGAAATAAATGCGGAACAGGCAGAAAGCCTGAGGAATAAAGGCGTAATTTTGGAAAGAAACAGGTCCCTAAGGAAATAACCTAGTACATTACAGCATATCCTGGCAGATGACCCTAATTATTGGAGCACTTGGCACCTTTTCCTGCAATCTTAGCGCGTGCTTAAGCGCTGCTTCGTTCATTTCTTCATTGTACCACGATTCTTGTTTGTAAAATATTGCAGATATTTCAACTTTTCCAAATGGTGTGGTACCTTCTACTACAACCTCGTTGTATGTCATGCTGCAGTTTCCTAAGAATCTCGCCACATTGAGCGATAATTTTCTATTCATCCTTAGTTTTTCCATTTCGTCATTGTCCTTAACTAGTATGTTGATATCTCTTGGGCTTAGCAGCAGGATATTCTCCACAGGAACGCTTAGTATGTAACCTGTCTGTCCAAATGTCTGGGTGTGTTCATTCGTTATTACTGATGCGGATATCACAGGCCTTTTTGCTATCGATTCCGGATTTTTGAATATGTCGATGTAATTCATTTTGTTCCCGGCTTTTTCCACAGCCGCCATGAAATCTTCATTAAATTGTTCGTGGTGTGCCCACACGATATAGCAAAAATGCTTATTGTCATGTCTTTTCGGATCTGTGAAGCTCATTTTCCAAGATTCCACAGGATTAAGGTTATACATGGGAGAAGGTTCAATTTTACTAGCTAAAAATATTATTTCGTATTCGTTTAGTCAGGGAATCGCTATCGATGCGACGAAAATCAAAAATCCAAGCACTACAGACGCAGCAGCAAGATCCGCACTGAGAATTGAGTATTTGTACAGAAATCCAGATATTGTCATTAGGAATACGCCAACGAAAAACACATGGTATCTGTACTTGGTCTGCAACAAATTACTCATTCTATCATCAATGCAATATCAATATGCGAAAGTCAACCGGCCATCCCGCTGTAAGAGCCCTAAGGTAGAGATCTACGAATACTATCAGTATCAGGCTTGACCACGCGAGAAGTTCGTGATGTTCGTTCATGTAAGACTGCAGCAAGTATGCGTCATGCTTCTTCCTTTGGAACAATCCGCAGCTGTAGCAATCCGCTCCTCCGCCAATCAGGTGCCTAACCGAATGGCATGAAAGAAGGTATGATGTAACAAGAAGCGCATCCGCAAGCAGGAGAACGCTTCCGAATCGTATAACCAATCCCGCAGGTGAGAGAAGCGATATATAAACGTCGTAGAAGAAGAATGGCAGAATGAGGAGTGATGCGTACATGAAGTACCTGTGAAGGTTTTCCACCCTTAGCAATCCGGTCTCCCCGGAGTATTTCCTTTTTGAGTCATCCAATCTTCCGTAAATTCCGCAAGACAACGGATGCTTGAACAAATGCCTGTGGTAATACTTCCTGAATGCATAACAGGTCAGTCTGAACATCCCTGCAAAAGGTATGAGCAGTATTGTAGGCGAATAGAATGGATCAGTGTACCCGTCAATCGGGTTTACCGGAAAATAGACAAGTGCAGCAACGCTGAGTATTATCAGCAAGAGGAATGACCAGATGCGCAAATTAGGCTCAAGGAATTCCGGAGGTATGTACTCTGTTAACCTATCAATGAAATCATTTCTTGCCTTCATTTTCCTCTTTCACCTTCTTTGCAAACATCATCAGCGGGTCGTATGTTGAATCTACGGCGCGTTCCTTTTCTGGAATAATCGCATTATCTGTTATCCTTATGCCTTCAGGGCACACCTCCTGGCAGCATTTTGTTATGTTGCAGAATCCCAGGCCGCCTTTTTGATTCAGGTGCGATGACCTGTCGAGGGTATCCTTCGGGTGCATGTCAAGCGATGCCGCTTTTACCACGTGCCTTGGTCCGACATATCCGCTTTTATGTGCTCTTATCACATGGCATACGTCCATGCACAGGAAGCATTCAATGCATTTTCTGAATTCCTTGGTCTTCTCAATGTCAATTTGCTTCATGTCATATGGGGCTTTTGTGCCCTTCTCTGGTTTGTATGCAGGAATGCTCCTGTCAATTTCGAAATTCTCCGAAACATCTGTAACAAGATCCTTAATTAGCGGAAACGCCCGCATAGGTTCTACCCTAACGTTTCCATGAAGCGAATCTATCCTGGTTCCGCACATCAACGCAGGCCTGCCGTTTATCTCCGCAGCACACGATCCGCAGCGAGAAGCCTTGCAGTTCCACCTTGAGGAAAGAGTGGTATCTAGGTTCTCTTCTATGTAGCGTATAGCGTCAAGAACCACCATGCCCTCTTTCACTGGCACATCGAACTCCTGAAAATGCCCTTTCTCGCCAGTTGTCGGATCCTCTCTATACACGCTTATCTTTACGCTCTTCATCTCCTTAGCCTCTTTTTATGATTTTGGCGAGCCTTTGAGGCAGTTCCGGAACCTCGCGCGTATCAAGCTTCATCTTTCCGGAAGAACGCCTGCAGATTATGTTGACATGCCATTTTTCGCTGCGTTCCGGGAAATCAGATCTGGCATGCGCACCTCTACTCTCCTTTCTCATCAATGCGCTTCTCACGATGCCCTCGCACGCTATCAGCATGTTGCCGAGTTCAAGGCATGCCAAAAGTCCCTTGTTATATGCGTGCTTTCCGTTTACCCCGACTTTCAGGTATTCCTTCTTGAAGGCAAGTATGCTTTCAAGGGCAATATTAAGTTCAGTTTCACTGCGAATTATGCCCACATGATTTGACATTGAATCGCGAAGATCGTTTATTACGTAGTATGGATTTTCCCCTTTTTCATTGAGGAATGATGATACCCTCCTCTCTTCTGCCGAATATATGGAATCTGCGATTTTCGCCGATTTCGCTGCTTTCGCGTATTTTCCTGCTGCAGTTCCTGCTCTTTTTCCGAATACCAATATGTCTGCTAGTGAATTTCCTCCCAGCCTGTTTGCGCCATGCAGCCCAGAAGTACATTCACCTGCAGCGAACAGTCCCTTAACGCTTGCAGCCCCGGTTTCGGGATCTACCCTTATCCCACCCATTTGATAATGCACCGTGGGTGCCACTTCCATAGGCTGTTTCGTTATGTCAACATTCGCAAACTTGAGGAATTGGGAGTACATTGCGGGAAGTTTGCTCAATATGAAGCTCTTTCCCATGTAGGATATGTCAAGGTAAACTCCACCGTGTTCAGTGCCATTGCCTTTCTGTATCTCGGCGTATATCGACCTTGCGACAACATCCCGAGTGTCGAGCTCCTTGCGTTTTGGCGAATATTTGAGCATGAACCTCTCATGCTTGGAATTGAGAAGAATGCCACCCTCCCCTCGCACTCCTTCAGTTACGAGTATGCCTTCTACTCCTGGAGGATATACCATGCCTGTAGGATGGAATTGGATCATTTCCATGTCCATGAGTTCCGCTCCAATGTCATATGCGAGCCCTATTCCGTCGCCAGTTGATTCCCATGAATTGGAAGTGACTCTGTACACTCTTCCGCAGCCCCCAGTTGCGATTATCACTGTTTTAGCGTCTATTGCTACGAATTCGCCGTTTGATAGTCTGATTCCGAATGCACCCGCAACCTTTCCTTCCGAATCAACAATGAGTTTGGTGACGTAAAATTCGTCTATAACATCAATTTTTCTGTGAAGCAGCTGGTCTTCTAGGGTGCGCATAAGCTCCAAACCAGTCTTGTCCCCAACATGGCACAGCCTTCTATAGGTATGTCCGCCGAATGCCCTTTGCATTATCTTCCCTTCTGGGGTTCTATCGAATATTGCACCGTAAGATTCAAGCTCATAGACCCGTTCTGGTGCTTCCTTTGCGAGTATTTCTGCCATTTTCCAATTGGATATGTCTCCGCCTTCAACGTAAGTATCTGAAAAGTGGGTTTGCCAATTGTCCTTAGAATCCACGTTAGCTACAGATGCTGCAATGCCACCTTCGGCCATTACAGTATGCGCTTTTCCCAGAATCGACTTTGATACGATGGTGACTGACGAGCCAGCGTCATACGCTGCTATCGCAGCACGCATTCCTGCTCCACCAGCACCTATTATCAGCACGTCAGTGCTCTTCCTTGCATAAATCCCAAACACCTGTTATATGCAACGAACTAGAAATATAAAAAGGGTGCTATTCCCGAAAAACGAGTAATGCATACTTCTAGCTATTTTACCTTTCTTGGTTTGGAATTTTGCGTTTCTGGCGTTTTTTCCGCGGAATTAGCATCTTGCGATTTCCTAGCAGTTAAGAAGTAGTATATTCCCACTATCAATATGAACATAACTGCAAGCACGATAGAAACGTCAAGGTCGTTCATCTTCGCATTTACTATGTTAATATCCATTATCTTCGCAACTCCTGTCTGAATGCTTGCACCGCCAGTCTGCGATGAAGGTGGGGTTTCTATAACGGATATTATGTCTTTCCAATATTGCCCTACTTCAGAATCAGGGTACGCATATACTGTTACGTTGAGAGTTTGCTGCGAATGCGGTGCAAGAACGCCATTCATCGGAGAAATCGTTATCTTAGCATCGTATCTCACGTTTAGGAAATTGGAAGTGGTGAAAGTGAATGAGTTGCTTTGCAGAGAATTGTTAATGATTACGTTGCCTTTGCTAGCCTCATATATGACATTCGCAGTTCCATGCTCGCTAACCTGAAGCAACGCGCTTGCACCAGATATGGAGCATGTAAGCGAGTTCGTAGTGTATGTAACAGTAACTTCGTTTCCCACAACATACGCGGGCTGATTGCTTGAAGACAATGAAAACGGGCAAACTATGTTTGCAGTTGCTTGTATGGTCGTATCGCTTCCAGCAAATACTATAAAAGCGAACACGAAAACAGAGAGCATTGCGAGGAACTGTTGCTCCATTTTAGCACACCATACTGACCGGTTTACGTTTACTTCTTGGAAAGAGCAATTTATGAATCTTTGTAATTACATGAGTGCTTATTTTTAAATAAAAAACCTTAAATATCATAACAACAGCATAATACGCATGGCAGTTAAAGAAGTTTCAACTCATCAGCCAATATACAGAAGCGATGAGCATTACGCAGCAATATATAAAACATTGAGAAACGGCACCCAGACGCAGCAAGACTTCGGCACTATATTGGAAAATGCCGACAAAATTGGAGTACGCAGAGAAGTATTGGGCATTTACAATGCATTCAAACCTAACGGAAATAGTGAAACAGACTATAGACAAAAAGTCAATGGCTGGTTTGAAAAACTAGGGGGAGTTGAAGAAACTCTAAAAGTCCTAAGAAACTTGAACTATGACTATAAAAAGTTTGAAAAAGTAGTCGATAGGTTATAAATCTGCAAACAACCAAGAAGCAAATAAACATACATATAATTTGCTTTATTAACTACTCAAATCCTATTTATACCGTAAAGAGTGGATTTCTTGCAGCAGTATTTCGATAAAACTACGGCATACCATAATGCTTTGAAAATTTTAGAGAGATTAGACGACGTAAAGGAGGAATATAACACTTTGCAAAATTCCACTGCAAATCCGAACGAGTACAACCCAAACGCGGCAGAGTTTGCCGATAAAATAAGCAGCGAATTGAAACTAATCTCATTAAATCTCAGCTTAACCGGCGATGCCAATCTTTTAAAGATACTGGATGAGATTTCTGCAGTCTACTCGAGAACTTCCGACGTAAGTAAGGAAGGAAGAAAAAGCAATACGCTCCCTCTAATAATAAGAATTGACTCGAATAAGTCCGAAGAGGACAATATAAACGAACTCCTTAAGCAACTAGAGAAAAGTGGCCTAGATGTGGATAAGCTATTCTTTAAGAATGCGGGAAACAATTTAGCATCTGCACAAAACTATTTCAAGAATAGAACAAACTCGTTATATTCTGATTCGTTTAACGAAGAACTAAGCATACACTTGAACATGCAGGATGTACTTCCGGATAACGTACCGAAGATCAATGGGATAATATCAAAATTAGATGATGCTGGCAGAGAAAAATTTGTAGCGTATGTGATGGAGATTATCCCAACTAACAAAGCAAACATATCTTTCTTTCTAAAGCAAGAAGATCTCGAATTTGCATTTTGGACCATGAATGAAATATCCCGTATATTCAATACCTTGCACGAAAACGGGATAACCCATAATGACTTCTTCATAAAATTCATAGAAATTAGAAACGAGCGTAATCAAATCTCTGGTAGAAGAGTATTCTTGCATAATTTTGTGCTTGTGTGTTTGAACGAATCTGACCAAAAAGATGAAAAAACGGCGCTCGCGCCAAAGGTATATATTTTTGATCCATCAGAGCCACTTCGGGGCGACGAACTATTTACCAACGCGTATGCAACAGAAATGAAGAAACTGCTTGAAACGTTTATAGATCTTGCAAAGGCGCTAAGAAGCCCGAATTTCGGCATAGCTATTGATAACCAGGCATACTGAGAACATTTAAAGTTCTATTAGATAAAGTGATATTATGTCAGGATCCACCCAGGTTCCATTTGGCGCATATCAAGCCATACAACAGGCACCAATACTAGAGCATGCCAAGAAGGAAACGATAAACCATATCGAAGGCATAAACCCATTCCATCAGGTAAAAGTGACGAACGCAGTGCTATGCCTAAAAGCGTGCGGATTCGAAATAATCGATTATTCTGTGGATGAGAACAAGAACGTTGAGATACAAGCTGTGGTAAAACCATCTATTGATCCGTTTGACCTGGCAATAATACGCAGAGACGCACCTAAATTCAAGGGTTACGTGCATCAGGAGGCATCAAAATACTTAATCTATTTAAAGGATTTCCAAGCGAAAAGACTTCCGATGAAAGCAAACCCACTGCTCTTGACAGTAAGCCCTGAAATAAGCGACATGGAAAAGGAGCTTTTGAGAAGCGGCAAATTCTGACGCTTTTTGAGCAAATACGAAAAGGCAATCTTGTTTATAAATAAAAATTGAGCGATTATTACATGTCAAACACAAAGGAAGTTAGGATACAAATGAATGGCACTATGGTTTCTAATTTCAAATGCGAGTTTTGCGGGGGAAACTTAAATCCGAAGCAAGAAACTAAAGTAGAAGGAATTCTTCTAGAAAATCTTAACAAATTTAACTTCTTCTACGAGAGATACAAACCAAATGCGGAATTGTACGTCCATTCTGAGATATGTGCAGAAAGTTTGAGCAATCCCGATTTAAATGCTGTTTTAAAGACAGAGACAAGTTCATCTAATAACTTTGAAAATATGACTGCAGCATCCAGAAAAGAAGCAGAATTCTGGAGACACAGACGCCAAGAAGCACTGGAGAAATTAAGGGAAAAGATGAGAAAAGAGGAAGCAACCCCGTGGTATAAGAAAGTATTTCGCTAAGGTTCAGCACATAAAGCCTAAAAACATCAAAATTCAATTAATGATGATGTTTTCATGGTAACTAAAGAGGAGCAGTTAATCTTTGATTCTTGGGTAAGCGGAAAAACAGAATCTATTTCTGACAAATTGCTCGCTAAGATAGCCAATGAAAAGTATCCAGTAACCGGCGATTCCCATAAGGACAACAAAAACATTTTCGAGGCAGAGTTCTGGTTTAGATCAGTAAATGAAACGCATAGGGAAGCGTTTTCTGCAAGGCAAATTAGACGCACAACCATTGCTTGAGTTCGAATGCTTTTCATTGCAGTTTAATGATCTTTTAGTAATATGCTTTTATTCGTAAGAATATCATCTGAAGGATTAAATAGGAGAAACTGCAAAATAATCTTTGGATGGGGAAATGGGATTATCAATTGAAAAGGCTAGCGTAAGCTCTATTGCACCACAGGTCGTTTCAAATGCAAATGCACATATTGCATCTGACGATAACGCTTTGGGAAAGATAGTGACTATTCAGAAGAGAATTTTAGACTACACGAATGCTGCAGGTGTGGCTTTTGAGGAAAACAGGCTTAAGGTAAGCGACATAGTATGTGCTATGAGGAACTTTACGGAACGTTCTGCGTTGAATGAACTAAAGAAAGAAGCACAACGATATCTAATAAAAATGGATCAAAATATCATCAACAGATGTGCATCGATGAAGATAGTCAAGAACACCATTTACGGAATCAAGATAGACAGCCAAATATACGATCGCACAGATGCGAATCATGCTGAAGCTAAGAAGTTTGAGGATATTGTAACGCAGTACAAGAAGCAGGAGCAGAAGATAATACTACAAGGTACGTTCGTTGATTTAC
Organism: Microcaldota archaeon; assembly: GCA_021789155.1. Lineage (GTDB taxonomy): Archaea > Micrarchaeota > Micrarchaeia > Micrarchaeales > CABMGC01 > JAJYJW01. Next base: position 18,078 of record JAJYJW010000002.1, on the reverse strand, counting down.
TGCGAAAGGAAGTTGACGAATTAGCAGCTTCACAGGATGAAAAACAAATGAAACTCTAATAATATTAGAATTTCTAATAGTATTTTAGTATTGCATGTGCGAATACTCCTACTTGAAAACAAACATCAGTTAAAGTTTATAAATATCCCACGTGTTCTTTTAAAAGGTCATTATGTCAAACGAAGTCCAATTTTCCAATTGGGATGTGCCATCGAAAAAGCTCATGAAGCAGGTAGCAGAGCAGATAAGCAAAGAACTAGGCAACTGCAAAGAGCACGTTACCGTAGATGGCAAGGAGTTTATATCAAGCTTAAGGGTTAAGACAAACCTTCTGCGTAACAGAAAAGAAGTGAAGGTTTTTGCCGATCTTTCCAGAGAAGATACTGAAAGCAAAAAACCAGAAAGCGAATTGTTAATAGCAACGCTACGTCCTTCAGGCAGAGATATAGAAATAATACCGAAAGAAGGATATGTGGAGAGCATTAAGAAAATTAGGTTCAGTTGGTATTTTTATCAAACATGCAGCAAAACTGAGCGAAAAATAAACGTAACTGATGTTTCTCAAACAATACAATAGTGAAATTAATATAATGTTAGTTTTTCTAATATTCTTTTAGTATTGCTTTATTTTGCGTTTTAAGCATACCTTTCTTTTAATGAGTATTTAGCCATAGAAAAATTTATCTGCAAAAACAGGCTATTTTTCGTGCAATTTTTTGTCGTCGAAAACGGCGAATCTGGTTTTATACCAGGATAAAACTAAACAAAATTAGTGCCTTTTTATTTTTTCAATTATTTGATATTGAAAATGCATTTTTCAGAAAAATGCTATGAAAATATACCTCTTGAGAAAAACGCCAAAAAATAAACCCTTTTCGCGTTCAATACAGCCCCCTTCACCAAAAGCCCCTTATTTCCAAAAAAATGGAATGAACGCTTTTTGTTGATCGCTTTTTTGTTTCAATGAAATGAAAAACAAAAATCCAAACATGCTAAAAACTAATATTCCAAAGTTTTGAGAAGTAAATAGACGAGTTTGTTGCTTATTCATACTCAACCAAGATTATATTGGTAATACTAAAATAGTTTTAGTGTTATTGCAATGCCAGATGATTTTGCAATTTACGCATGAATCTGATGAAATGCGGATCTAAATCATCGCGTTTTACTGACATTAGCTCTTCGAAGCCAAACCACCTTATACTATTGAATTCGTGTTTATCGTAAACTACATCTTTCCTGCTGTTCATTTTTATAACATACCATAAACTCACGTCCGTATGGCCTGCGGTTTGGCCTACGGTGACAGCCTGTGTTATGAAGAAGGGCTTAGGACCAAACAGAAATTCTGCGGTTATGCCAAGTTCCTCCAGACATTCTCTTCGGGCAGTTTCATCAGGAAATTCGTTGCGTTCGACATGTCCGCCAGGAGGAAGCCAAAGTCGTGCTTTTATGTGATCTACTAGAAGCACCAGCCTATTCTCAACATCTACTGGCACCACATAGGAAACAAAGTGCTTCGGCGGTTTGTCCGGCTTCTCGATTCTGTACACTTCAGCGCCGCTTGCTATCCATTCAAGCGCATCCTTTCTATGCTCGCTTTCGATGCCGTCAATAGGGTCTATCGCTTTTACGGTATTCTTTAGCGCATCGCGTATCTCGTTGGCTGTTTTAGTAATCTCTATGACACCCACCACTTATATCAACAATATTTGTTCACATCACATTAAAGCGTTTAGTATCAAGTTTTAGTTATACTAAGTATATATTGGTTTTACTAACATTATTTGAGAAAAGCAATATGCATGCCCAAAAACCGTTCATTTATCAAAATAAAAATCTGCTATTTTAATTCCCACGAAAGGGTTTGCGCAAATTAATATCAGAAACAGCACAGGATTTACCAAATACGCTGCCATGTCTGCACATATAATTGCAACCGCTCCTACTGCAGGAAGAGAATTAGCTGCAAATGCCACCAAATCATGCTTAGAAATCGCAATGCGTGGTTTTGCTTCTTCTTCCGGAATATTGCGTCTCAGCTCGTTTGCGCAAGGTTCCATATGCAAAAACAGCTTTGATCTTCCCTTTAAGCAGTCTTTGAACATTTCGAAATTGCTAAGAAGCTTGGCAGCGTTCTTGCCATTTAAGAAAATATCGTCATTCCTAAATGCGCGTTTACATGATGCACATTTATCTTCCTCAGTTGGCAGTTGAGCTGCAAACGGATTACGTAGTATTTTCATTCGCACACTGATGAAACATTTATTCATTTGGTTTTTAAAGATTTGTTAGAATTTATAAGACATAAAAATGTCTAAAAACTATTTCTGATTTCAACAAAAGGCCTTGCACAGTTATAAACAATTATCGAATGTTATTTATCAATCCAAATTAGTAAGCATATACGATTGAAATGCGCAAGAAGAGTACGGATATGGAAAAACTTCCAAACCAGAACAGCGAAACCGCAAAAATACTCGGAGCTAAAAACGAAAAAGTAGCCGCGGAGGCGTCAAGCCTAAAGGAATTGCTAAAGGAGTATTTAGGCATCGATGTATCCGCAATGCTGGTTGTATTCAGGTCTACGGAGGAGGGCAACGCAAAACCCACAAAAGAGGATAAGAAGCAGGATCTAGCTGATATAGGCCATAATATCATGCTTGACGTTCAAGATATCAAGGGATATTTGCGCGCCCATAAAGAAATGGAGGCTATAGACACGCAAAGCGGCAAGGTTTACCTGTTCCCCTATGGGTTGCCAATAGACAAACCCAGGGCAGAGCAGGAGTAGCTCAGAGTTATTCCGTCTGAACGAATAATGCCCAATATTTAAATATGCTGAAAATCAAAATGGTCTTATGAAAACGAAGGAATCGCGTAAGAACCAGAATGGCGCGAATTTCAGTGTGCTTGGAAGCAAGGAGCAAAGGGTTGAAAACGTAAATGCTCTTATCAAAAAAATAACCGAGTTGGATCCAAATCCATCTCCTCTAGCCAAGCACGTACTAGAAGAAGTGGCACATATGCTCATTTCAGATGCAGAAATGCCACGTAACGACGAGGAGGCGCTTCTCCCACACCATAGATTCGCGGACAAAAGCATCGAAGTAAAAAAGATTGAGCTCAAAAACCTCGAGCGACTTAAATCAGAGTTAATACCCTCTGTGCCTAGTTCAAAGATAAGGATATTCAAACACAGAACACCTAAGAATTCCCCAGAGACAGCGTATCTTGGGCTTCCGGAACCATACATGGAGGTTACCCTGCAGCATAAGCACATCAAGGAGGACATGACCCCGCCAACCCAGATATGGTTTGAAGAGGGCAAAGTAGCGGTTTACAACAAATTCTCAATCAAACACGACTATGACGTGGAAACGTTCGACTCCATCGATGACGCTGCAATATATGTAAGGGAATTTCCCAACGCATATTACATTGAGAAACGGGAAAGAATGGCGAACCTGTTAAGGTCACACCTCTGACTGCTGCTGCGATGCATCGTTGACCGTTTTTGTTGGCGCTGAAGCATTAAGTTCGGTGAGCCTGTTAAGGCTTAATTGCCAAGGAATGCGATTTCTGTCTATCCTTCCGAGCCTGCTTATCGTTTCGTTTATATGTTGCGTCATTTTAAATCTGTACTTGCTCTCTTCTAGCTTATTTGCAGGATCGGTTATCTTTTCAGTAAGTACCTGTTGCTCCTCTATGGCTGCAACGGTGAAGAGCATCACGTGCTCGGATGCTATTATGTTGTGAAGGTATACGGTTGCAAGGTAGCCTGGATGAGGTATGGCATTAGCAGCCCTTAGCACGCTTTCGCCCAAGTCTACTGTTGCTTCAAGTACCTCGAATGAGCCGTTTGGATCTTTGACATTGTATTTGCACCAAAGTATCTCCTCGTCCATCGCCTCGGATGCTTTTTCCAGCTCAAGGTTATCAAGCCCTTCGCTAGGAGTAATCGAAGATCTTACCGAGTCCTTGAAATTGGCGGAGTTGTTAATATCGATTTCTTTCAGAACGTATCTGTTAAACACTCTGGCCAATCCATGCAGCTTCTCAACATGCAAGGCTGCGCTATCCTCTTGTTGTATTGTAATAACCCCCACGCAATCGTATTAATTATGAAATTTCAGGTATTTAATCGCTGTTGAATTTGACCAAAAATTTGTTAGTTTTGCTAAAATAATTTAAGAAAAATTAAATCTGAGCAGTTCGTTTTTGTTCTTTTAGTAGATTAACAGTAGAACTAGGTATTCTTTCAAGTGCCTTTTTTGTGTCGATCAAGCGTCTCTTTAGCTTGCTGTGCTCCCAATCACGTTCGATCAGATTATTAAGTTCGTAGTGCTTGCTGGAAACGCCATCATTTGAGAAAACGAGTATTTGCGAGGGCATTTTGCCTTCATTGATCTCTACTTTTTCATTCAAGTATTCGAATAATTTTGCGCACTTTTTGATTACTAGTTCGCCTTCTTCTAACGCATTTGAAAGCTGGCTTGCGTACTCTTTTTTCGCTTCTTCGCTTATCTGCAAACTCTGTTCGTAATACTTGAAAACGGCATAGTTAGCATTCCACGCTATGCTCTCAATATTGTTGTACTCCTCTGATGCTCTAAGAAGATCTTCTGCGAGGTTATACGAAATAGATATCGGTTGCCCAATTTTATTGTTTTCAAAACACGGTCTCAAAACTGCCTGTATTGCCTCGGTCTTGTACTCGCTTTTCTTGTCTGACCTTTCTATCTGTATGTGCGTGGTTTCTGTAGGTGCTTCTTCTACCACCGAAATCTTCTTATGGTCCATTACGAGCATGTTATCACTACGAATAGATTTGACAGTTATAAAAAGACGAAGTTGGGGTTCGTCAATATGCAAAGTGAAGAGCTTTAATCGACATACAAGTCTAAAAACTAAACGACAATAAAGGATTCGCTATTTTATGTGATTATATGCCACACCACTATTCACTCTGCAGTCAAATTCCAACGAATTCGGTCTTCAATTGCTTTAACGAGGTTAGTGAGGTTGTTTTCGCGATGCCTTTTTTCGAAAGTACGTTCTTCACGAACTGATAAAATTCGTCAACGTCCTTCGTCCTGACTTTGAGTATCATCTCCCAGCCGCCAGTAGCTATGTCTATGCTCTCTATCTGGGGAAAACTGACCAGTTCCTTCCCGATGCGTTCGGGGTTGCCATATTCATCAGGAGTCAGGTTTATCAGGACATAGTTGCATAGCCCCTCGTCTATAAGCTTGTAGTCGAACACCGCCTTGAATGCTTTGATCTCCTTGCTCTTCTCCATCTGCTTTATGTTGTAATGTATTGTTGTCGAAGGCTCTTTCAGTTTTTTGGCGAGATCCACTATCCTCGGCGAACAGTAGCCAGTGTGCATCAGTTCCACCAGCTCTTTTTTGATGTTTTTCATAATATTGCATATTCTTCAATATTTATTAAGTTTTTGGTTATTTATTCGAATTTTATTCAGCAACATATAAAGGGACGGTACGAGCACTAAAACAATCAGTGTATGGTGTTAATATGAATACGCAATCTTTACGCAGGGTAGGTGGCAGGGCATTGGACTTTTTGGGAAGCGAGGTACGGCGCGAACAAGCCCAACACACAGACTCCTTGTTTGCGAGAGGGGGCTTCTTCGACCAAAAGGAGTTCGAAGTCAACGGCCTGGGCGAATGTTTCCACGCGTTCGAGCTGCATCCGTCGTTGGTCGCGTTAAATTCAGCGGAGCGCGTTGACGAGCTTCTTGCAGAAGCAAAGAAGACTGGCACAACGGTGGAATCGTTGGCGAGGAAGGATCCAGATTTCGCAGCCAAATCAGCTTTGTTTGAAAAGAACCTGAATTTCAACCTGGAAAAACTGTTCGCAGACAGCATCATTACCGACAGGGCCATAGCGCTCAAATGGAAAGAATTGGGAGAAATACGAAACGTGGAAGAGGGCGCAGATAGGTTCGTGGCCGCATGGGAAGCTATGCAGAATTTCTATAGTATAGAGGGCTTCGTGGGTTCCTTCAACCTTGCAGGATCGGTTGAGAGTGGCATACTGGACATGCTGGAAAACCTTAATCTGCTGACTGGAATCGATGCGAAAAGCGAGAAGGGAAAGGAAATACTGCTATGCCTCGCATCTGTCGTGGGCAGGGATTTTGAGGAAATGACGCACATCACAGAGGTGCTTCGATCCATACACGGATGCAAAGAGGTGGATGCGGATGAGGTGCTGAAGCTCGTGAAGGAAGTCCGCAACACGGATTTCAAAACCAACGGCGAGATATCGAGCTTCTTCAACAGCCTGATAAGATTCCATAATTGGACCAGGCTGCGCCTCAAATCCGGCGATTCGCTCGGCGACACGTTCGATTCGGTGTGCTCTCCTGCGAAAACGATTGCGGAGATGGCAGGCAACGCAGAGGTGCTTGGCATAAAGGATGCGACTTCGCCAAAGGGCATAGCCACTGTCAGGCTACTGGAAAAAGTAATGGATGAACGCACGATGAACGCGAAGGCCTCCAACGTGCATAGACTGAAGAAGGAACTGTTAGACGCAAAAGAAAAATCAATGGAAGATTTCGTCATAATCAATCCAGAGGATTCCTTCTTTCCAAATTCCTTGGTAGGTGGCAAGGCCCAGGGGCTGAAGTCGGTGAAGGAGGCGATAGAAGTGCTCGGATTGAATCTGCAAGTTCCGCGGTTCGTAGTCATAAGTAGCGTAGGCCTTGAACGGCAATCCCTGCTTAAAAGGAAACTGAAAGATACGGATTTTAGTTGGGTCGGCATCTCAAGGTCAAGCGCGATAGGAGAAGATTCCCACAGCAATTTTGCAGGTGTATTCGAAAGCGTTCCAATCGACAAAAAGACGAAACTCGAATCCGCGATAAGCCAAGTTGTACGCAGTTTTACTGCAGAGAATGCGGGTAGGATGAAAGAGGAAATCGGAATACCAAAAGACGCGCTTGGTGGGGTAGTGCTGCAGGAAAGGGTTGCGGGGCAAGGGATCGTCCTTTTCATCCGTGACGAAGTCGATGCCAGCCTGAGCTTTGCGGACACTCCCGAAGCTGCGGTGAACGGAAGCGGAAAGGAGTTCTCCGGGACCCTAGGTGAAGTTCTGGAAAAAGCAGGCCTTGGCAACGCAAAGGCGGACCTGCTGAAGCTGTTCGATACTTTTGGGCCTATAGACCTCGAACTGGTGAAAAACGGAAGGCTCAACGTAGTCCAGATGAGAAGGATGGCAAAAGCTTCCAATGCCGTGCAATTCCCGAGCGACGTTGAGAAGGTCGAGGTGCAAGATATACACAGCATCAAGGAATTATTGAGACAGAAGGCAATTATATCGGTGGATGCATGTCTCAATGCAGACAAGGAGCATGCAGTAGAATTAATTTTCGGCAACAAGGACAACATAGCAGGAATCGAATCCCGCGACAATATTACCTCGCACATGGCCAACTTAATAATGGGGTTGGGTATACCTTTCAGGCAACTGAAGAGATGATGCGCGATCGAAAGTTTTGAATTATGGTGTAGGTATGAAAAACGCAAAAATATTATTTGTGTGCAGTGCCAATGTCGGCCGCAGCCAGATGGCTGAGGCGTTCTTCAATGCGCTTGCCGGATCGGATCTTGCGTCGAGCGCAGGAGCATCCGCTCGTCTGAAGAAATACGAAGGTCGCACGATAGGCGAGGCAGGCCCAAAGGTAACGAAAGCGATGCGCGAACTGGGCTTCGATGTCTCTGCGAGGGAATCGAAGCAACTGACACGGGAAGCAGCGGAATCTGCCAATATAATAGTGTTCATGACCTCTTTAGACGAGATGCCGGATTACCTGCGGAACAATCCCAAAATGCGCATATGGGAGATAAAGGATCCGGCAGACGAGGATTTCGACAGCACGCTTCGGATTGCGAAGCAGATACGCAGCTTGGTCGAAACGCTGGCCGCAGAGATTGGCGATATCGAGACGGAACGTGAGTGATGGGCATGCCAAACAAGCACGATATGAACCTCCTTGGCGACCTGGTCTCTATAGACACTACAACTAGGGACGCAAGGAACTACGAGAAGGTCGCCAAGTTGATAGCGGAGGAGTGCGAGGCAATAGGCGCGGAAGTACGATTCGTAAGACCCCGTAGAAGTGAGATTCCGGATGGAAAACCTCGCCCTAATCTAATCGCACGGCTTGGGGACGACGATACCAAGGAAACCTTGGCTCTGTGCGCCCATTTCGACGCCCTTCCAGCAGACAGGGAAGCGGATGGCTGGAGAACCGACCCCTTTGAGCTTAAGACAATCCGCGGCAAGGCGTTTGGCCGCGGCACTAACGATGACAAGGGAGGGATAGCTGCGATACTCGCTGCTGCCAGTGAAGCCAAAAATAGAATGGTCAACCTGGAGCTGTTCTTCACTTGCGATGAAGAGGTAGGATCAAAGTTCGGCATGGCATACGTGGTCAACAAGGAACGCGCGCGCATAAGGAGCACCAGTGCAGTGGTGATAGACGCGGATCCGCATCTTCTGATAGGAACGAGTGGAGGTTTTGGAGGCACCATAACGATAAGGGGCAGAGGACATCATGCGGGATATCCCTTCCTCGCGAAAAATCCAATAGACGCTTCGCTTTCTATATTCGACGACCTTAATGCGATGAATGCGCATGGCGTGGGCGCATCGCGCTTCCCGGGATTGTACATTGATCCAAGCACGAAGATGCCTGTGGAAAAACCTGTTGGGCGTAGGTTTTCTCTAACGATGATGCACGCGGGCAATGCGGGCAACAACATCCCCAACGAATTGACTGCGTGGTTCGATCTTCGAGTAGAGCCCGAAGGCGACATGAAAGACGCGCTAGCCGAATTCGAGAGCATCTTTGGCGCGGTTAAAAGGAAGCATGGAAACCACGAGGTGAAGATCGCGTTGGAGATAACGCACATGATGGCGAACGGGCGCGCTGATCCAGATTCGGATATAGCGAGAGCGGCGAAGAGCATACTGGGTACAAACAAGCTCTACTACGCGTTCGTAGGCAATGATAGCAGCTGGCTTAACAATGCAGGCATACCTTCGGTAAGCTATGGCCTTGCCAACGATAGCGCGCACCAGTCCAACGAGTACGTGTCGCTTGCCGAGTTCGATAGAGTCAAGAAATTCATAACGGGACTGATCCGGCAGGGTACGAGGGTTCGTCAATATGCAAAGTGAAGAGCTTTAATCAACATACAAGTCTAAAAATAAACGAATATCAAAACACATTTATCAACAAAGAATTCGCAATTTTAATGTGATTTTATGGTAACGCATGGACACAGAGTTCAGCCTTCAGATGGTACTTTTAGAGTAAGAGAAGGACTAGATAAAAACGTGGCATTCATCCTTTCAAAGCAACTCAACAACGAGCAACCGATAAGGGCCGCAGGAGAAATTACGTATAGCGTGAAAGAACCGGGCTTTCTACGCGGAAGCGAAACAAAGCTAGTAGTTCACATGCGGGGCAAGGATACGACTATCGCTACATTTAAACAGGTTAAAGGCGTTAACGCAGTGCAGGTAAATCTCAAACAACATTTCGGAAAAAGCTTCACTGAGAAAATTAAGGCAGAACTAAGGCTGATTGAGCTTTCAAGTCACTGCACAATAACATATCTCAATGACTATGCAGAGCAGAAGAGAAACTGAAAAGACGTTTCAAACTGCGATTTATTTTGAACAAACACAAGTGCGTGTTTTTATGTTAAAGACAATTTCTAATGAAGAGACCGTGAAAATAGGCGTAGTTAAAGTTAATGCTACAGCAATTACCATCATAAAGGAACTTGCATCGCAAGTTAGGCCTGCAGATGCCACTGATACATTAGAAACAGTCAGAGAATGCATGGATATCGTTCATTCATCAATAAAATACGATCTTAAAGAGGCAACGCAGCTAGATCTCGATGTTGCCTTAAAGAATAAAAAAGGAGTGTGCAAGCACTTGGCAGTTGCCCTCCATGAGGTATTGAAAGAGCATGGGATTCAGTCGGAGATTGTCATAGGCTCAACGATAGCCATAGGTAACATAGCGTTAGTCACTGGAACTCATTCCTGGGTGAAACTTGAAATAGAAGGCAGGAAATACCTCGCAGATCCGACAACCAAAATATTCGGAGAATATGACAGTTTCAGCATAAAAAGTAAGGTTGAGCCCTCTTTACTAGAACAATGTACTCTGCCGAAGTGGCATAGAGAACGTTGGGTAATTACAAACAATGAACGCATACTATGGGATTGGAATGCAACCGAAATAGAACATTTCGAAGCAACCGACGCGATGAAACAAGCAGCAAAGAAAGTGGAAGAAATTAAGGATGATCTAATTAATGCAGTTAAATCTAGGCGCAATTCTCCAATAATTAAACGATTTACAATGCGCAGTTTGCGCAGATTCGAATACCCATACAACATAGAAATAGCCAAATTGGAGAGTTTGGTACTGCAAGCACTGAAGCTAGAACGATAAACTAACCTTAAACAAACACTAGCAATTCAGAATTAAAACTTTCTACTTAAGGCTTGCCATCACTCCAGTCTCGATAACGGTCATTGTTATTGGACCAATTCTCGAACCATTTTGCACTGTCTCCAGGGCCGGAGCTTGTCTCGCCGAATGTTGGAATGTGCGTGTGTTCTGTAGAGACATTGTTTTCACGCTGATTGTCATCATTTTCTTTGTTTTCACGCGGGTTATCATCATTTTCCCTTCGCATGGAAAATATATGCCCTTTGGATTCACGGATCTCTACTTTGATGGGATGACCCTGCAAATATAACAACAATAATCCATAAACGCCAAAGGTGCATACAATCATGACTGCCATATAGATGTACAGTGATGTTTTCTTTGTATTGATTTGTGGCGCATGCTCATTAATCGCAATTTTTGATTCTGCAGCTTTCATTTTATCCGTATCCTGTTTTTCTTCTATTGTTTTAGAGTGATGTGCATATTCTACAGTTGTTTCCTGTGCATTATTATTACGCAGGACCTGGTTGAAGAGTTCCATCTTTTGGCCACTTGTAATATCGTCAGATGTACGTATGTTTGTTACCAAGTCGAACAATTCGGTGTCTGTGGACCTATTGCTTGAAGCCACATCATTCATTTTAATGAAGCGTTCGTTCGTTTTTTCTGACATTTTTCATCACATCTCAGGATATGCTACGTACCTAATTGAAATACAAGATTTTTATTCTTTGTCTGTAGAATTCAGTAGGTCTTCCACAAGAATTCTTTTAGGTCTTTTTCGTGTTTTTCGCAGAAATCTATCTCTTGCTCTTTCATATCTTGAACAAGTGTGTATGGATACATTATGCACTCCTTGTCTTTGCAATGGCTTATCCCATACGTATGCGCAAGCTCGTGCTTTAGCGTATACAAGAAATTAAGTTTAAGCGTTTTGTAGTCGTTGTTTTCGGATAAGTTATATGAAAGGGTTGCTCCTGCCCCATGCTCGAAATTCCATTCTAGCTGCTGTTTTTCAGTGTTTCCTTTTCCTCTTATGGGGGCAGAGTTGCCAGCGAGGACGTTCCCTACTTTTGACATAATATACGGAGCTATGACTGCCAGGGACAAGACATGCGTATATGAATAGTTGCATCGCAAATTCCCGAATGCCGGCATTCTTCGCTCGTAACTTAGCATGTCGTTATGGACGTGCAGAGCGCTGCTCAGATAGTAATCGAATGAAACCTCTTCTGATTTGCCGTTGACGAGCACGTCCTTGAACGTCACGTTATGCAATATGTTTTCGAACGGCCTTTCAAGCAAAGTGTCTCTTCCTACCATATTTTCTTCTTTACGAGGTATATTTACATCGCTGATTCTTTCCAGATGCCTAAACGCTAATTCGATATTTTTAACTACTTCTTTTCTGTCTGAATCTATCGCAGAATCAACGTATACCAACCAAGGATACTGAACCATGGATATCTATTTTTCGCTGGGGTTTTAAAGCATTATGTCCAGTTTTGGAAGAATAAACAGTCATTTCAGAACTGCGCAAATAATAAAGTAGGCATATTATTTTCGCAAAATCTGTACAGAATAAGTCATAAATCAGTCATATAACGCTCTTTCCTTTGCAATAAGAATATCACGCTGATGATTATCTGATTGGTTGTTATGGCCATTAATTGCGCTGGTTTTACCTTTAAGATCTTTCAGATCATGTTTAAGTTGGACTATTTGTGCCCGCATTTGTAATGTATTCCTGGCGTTATTTTCAAGCGTGAACTGAGAAAGCCTGTCTATGGCTGCCTCGCAACTTGCCCCTGCAAATATACCGCATTTCGCCATCACTTCACTGGTATTCCTTGTGATTTTATCTACTCTTTCAACACTATCTGCTTCGCGACCATTCCAATAGGAACCTACAGGCTTTCCTTTAAGTATTTTGTTTAGTTTTTTTGTGTTTTTAGTTAAAAAGTTCCTAAACTCATTCTGCTGTATTTTAAAAGAGGATATTGGATTTTGGGCATTAACTTTTGCCATTGCAGTAGTGCCGTTTTCTATAATGCGTAATACTGCAGGCGCACAGATATTTACATATTCATCAGGCATTTTCAAAAGCGCATCTATGCACGAATTAAAGGAGCGTATAAGCAATCGGGTCTCATCACTTCTCTCCCCAGTAGATCTTCCGCATTTGATCGGTATCTTCGATGCATACTCCGATATTTGCTCTATAGAATGGACACTTGAAACTATGCGTTCTTGCATATTTCTTCTGGCTTGGTCATCTGATATTGATCTAGATTCAGATGCATCATAAGTAGCCAAACGTGCCCCGTCCACCATATTTCCGGTAAGGTTAAGCAATGCACTAAGAGTTTGTTTAGGGGGAGCTTGAACACCTATCTGGGTTATCGCCTTTGCCTGTTTCGCTAGCAACTCCAGTTTTTCCAAGTAATTTGTACGAGTAAGCTCTCCAGGAGAAGATGTCTTCGGCAAAACAACCGAATTCGTCCGCACTGCGCTATACTCTTTGTTCACAACATTATGGCCTGTATCGATATTATTATATTCCTTCTTCTCTGCAATAATCGCCATGTAATCCGTATATTTTTAATAATAATCTGGTATAAAAACTTATAGTGTTTTAAATTAACAGGAATCAGTTAGCGTTAATAAAAACTTACTATTTCGAAGCTTAATGCCCATAAAGATAGGAAATCCTGAAAAAAGTTATTGATGGGCATTTGCCAGCCTCTCAATGCGATCTCGATAATCCCTAAACTGGTTTATCTGCGCTTTTATTTTTAGGAGGTTTGGGATATCGCTATTAAGTGCAAGTGCTAAAAGTGTATCCAATGCGGCAACGCTATTTATTATGTCACTACCCTTTGCGTCGAGCTTCATTGTCCCTTCCGTGTTCTTTGCGATTTTATTTAGTATTTCAAAACAGTCTGTCTCACTGCCATCGCAATAAGAATTCTTTGGTTTTCCTTTAAGATTCTTGTCTAACTTATTAACATTTTTAGACAGAAAGCCACTAAATTCGTGCGGTTTTATTTTAAAACGTGAGTCTGGGTTTGTTGTATTTACCTTTGCCATTGCAGTAGTGCCATTTTCAATAAGATGTAATACTGCTAAAGCATAGACTTTGGCATATTCATCAGGCATTTTCAAAAAATTGGCTATACATGGATTAGACGCATATATGAGCAATCTAACCAAGTCGCATTGTTCCATTGCAGACATTATTCCTCCGCAGGATGTTGGTATCTTTGACGCATACTCAGACATCTGTTCTATGGAACGGACACCTGAAGCAACGTGTTCTTGTTGTAATTGTTCTACTTGTTCATTACTCATTGTCCCGCGAGGGTATGAAAATGAGCTGCTTGAATGTGGCGTAGATACTGATCGCGCAGGTCTTGCTGCATCTAGTGCGATCAAACTTGATCCTTTAGCCATATTGCCAGTTATATTTGTCAATGCCATGGTGGCTTGGTGAGAAGTTAGGGGACCTGCTTTTGTTATCGCCTTTGCCTGTTCAGATCTTATGGCGAGTTTTCCAGGATAATTCACAACGGTAAGCTCCTTTGAAGTAGATACCTTTGGTATAGCTGCTGAGTTAACTGGTACGATCCTATAACCTTCGTGTACTGTATCGTGGGCATTGCTTACTACTGGAGCTGACAAAATCACGCTATTCTTTCCAACTTTAACATCTGCCATGCAATCTACATATTTTTGGCACGAATCTGGTATAAAAACTTTTATATAGCTTAAGGTTAGCTAACACGCTGAATGGAAACCGTAGATACTTTCTAGTTTTGAGAAATAAGCTCATCTCCAGCAAAATTCCAGATCTTCTCTTAATGAAGGTTCTACTGCAGCACCTGCTACTGCGCAGATTACTGTGCTCATTCTACTTATGTTTAGCGACTCGTCTACATTGTTAACCGTATACTCGAAGCGGAGGTTCTTGCCGTAGTGAAATTCCTTCTGTCGTATAGCCTTATTCATTAGAGCTACGGCCTCATCTACTCTTTTTTCAAGTCTCTTGAATGCAGAGCCAGTTACTGTAACCTTGGAATTTATACCAACCCATATCTCCCTTTCTATTTCGCAGTATTTCCGCAGCACTTCCTTGAATTTTGAAAGTTTTTCGTCAGGTATTTCGAGCACTTTTCTCTCATTCGCGTATGATACGAGTTTTCCCTGTACTGCAACGATTTTATTGTTCTTCCGAAGACGAATGGATAATTCCACTTCGCTTTCCTTTGACTTGCGTCTGCTAATTACGTTTTCTCTTGGCAAAATAACACCTATTCTCTTCTTTTGTCTTTTTCCCTTGCTGCAGGTTTGTTCTGGAATTCTTTAAGTTGTTTCACTATCTTCAAGGCTGCAACATAATCTTTTGCAGAAAGGTTGTTTTTGTTTGTACGCGCCCATATGCCGAAATTGAATATTGAATTCACCAGAGAATATGACACGTATTTGTGTATTTCCTTGCTCTGCTCAAGCAATTCTGGAAAGTGTTGCATGAGCAAATATGCGGTTTCATTATTCTGCGCGAGTTTTTCAGCTAGAGTGCCACCGTTTGGATTTACCTTCGAATGCAATGTTGTCAGTGCTTTTTCTCTTTGTTCATTGACCAATTTCCATGGGTGCTCAAGGAATGCCTTTGCCATATCGTTGTCCTTTGCCAGAATACCCACCATTTCCTTGCTCTGCTCAAGCAATTCTGGAAAGTGTTGCATGAGCAAATATGCGGTTTCATTATTCTGCGCGAGTTTTTCAGCTAGAGTGCCACCGTTTGGATTTACCTTCGAATGCAATGTTGTCAGTGCTTTTTCTCTTTGTTCATTGACCAATTTCCATGGGTGCTCAAGGAATGCCTTTGCCATATCGTTGTCCTTTGCCAGAATACCCACCATTTCTTTAGGCTCTGAATTGTTCCACAATTTAGCGAATTTATTTTTTATTGAAATCTTAGTTACCATATATTTTCACCTATTCGAAATCAGGATGAATGAGTTTCACTCCATTTGCAAGCAAACCCATCTTAATTTCCTTTTCCAAAACATCTTTGTTTATCTCCAATCTGCTAAGGTGTTTCAGTTCGTTTATTACATCTGATATCTGGATGTTCGGATTTGAGCTTATGTTGAGCCAGTTTAACTTCTTTAGACTTTTTATTTCATTCGGAAGTTCCTTTATCTTGTTATTTGCAAGGAAGATGCCCTTTAAGTTCACGAATTTGTATGTGTTCTTTGGCATTGAGGTAAGGTCCAACCCGCTAATATCAAGATATGTTACATCTTTAGGTTCGATTCTTCCCTCTTTTATCAGCACGTTCATCAAGTAGTCTAAATCCTTTTTCTGCTTCCTTGAGTAGTAAAGCATCTGCAATAATTTGTTTGTTTTTGAATTCTTCGCCGCTGTTTTTACCTGGTGCTTCTTTGCAGTAAATTTGCAGCGCCATTTACCGTTTTCCACAGGAAACGTCCAGAATTCTAGATTTGTGGCAGACAGCGCAATAGCCACATTCGAATTATACTGAATTACCTCTGCCGGTTCTTCTACCTTATTTGTGTTTCTTTTTGCAGATTCGATATATTTTTTACATTCTTTGTGGCTGTCCTTTTCAATTTTAACAAATGGTATTTTTATCTTCATTCTCTCAACCCGGTTCATTTCTGCTCTCTGATTAACTTCAACCCTACAAAATTTGCAGTAATTTGATGCTCCTTTGAGCACGGGTGCGTTTTTTGAAGCATTTCTTCTAATCGTTATAATTCTCATGTTCGCCCCATATGTATTGAGGAACTTTTGTTTATAAGTCTAAACTGCCCATCGTTAATTTATTCAAGATAATGTTGAAAAAAAGAGTACGTTCAGCAAAAAGCTGAACGAAAAATAGAGAACTAGTGAACTTTGTTTATTCTTCTGTTGAGCTCTGAAGATGAATCTTCTCTTGGAAGCATTCTTACCATAGACAAAACTGTATTTATTTCATTCATCCTTACGGCTTTCTTCAGTTCATTGTCTTTATTATTCATAAAATCATGAAATATCTATTGTGGTATTTGATTTATAAACTTTAATCATAGACATGTTTTTCCTTAGCGCCATACGCATTATTCTTGATACCGGTTGATTTGTTTTGGATATAATTGAATGCGTTAGGATGCGCGTATCTTAACCATAATTCCAATTTGTTGAATGCGATAAGTACTGTTGCGATGATTCTCCTAGTTGCGCCTAGTTTTTCATCGTGACCGAATATGCCGAACGGACTCGTTTCTGATCCGGTAGGCTCGCCCAATACGCCACTTGCATCATTAAATGATCTCAGATAAGCACGTAAATCCTGTTCCGCCTTCATGGCTTCTTTTGGAAATGTTATCATGGCAACACTCTCTTCATGCGCCAGTGCGAAATCTACGCACCTTTTAACATTGCCGTTAGTATCTTTTGATCCGTTTAACTTGAATATGCTGACATTCAACGGTTTGAAGTTTTTGACTTCATTATTCATGAGTTCTACTTCCTTGTTCGAACCGACCAAAAGCAATTTCAATTGAGATGGATAAGCTCGAGAAAATTCCGGAGCGCGAAGTTCTGCAATTTTCATGCGTTCTGTTTTCACTCCTTTTACCTCCTGTTCCCATTCGTATTTAAGGAGGTTTTCAACGCCTCGTAAAACAGAGGTTATTCTGTTCCTGGTAACGTTTTCATTTAAATCGCCGAACACGGCTACGCTATCATACCTTTCCAATGCCCTATATGATGTCATACACTACCCTAATCGATTTCAACTTCAAAGCTAATAAACGTGCGGCAGCTATATTCCGCGCAATGCAAGCTTGTAGCCCTCTTCTGACATTGAAGACACGAACACCTTTTCTAGGTCTTCCACGCTATTCGCATTCTTTATTTTGCTCTCTAGTGGAACAAGAAAACCGTCTATGTAATTGCGAATCCTAGCATCTATGCCTTTCTTCGCTTTCGATAAGCTTTTGCGAAACTTTATCTCTGACAAAAGTTTCATTGGAAAAACGGCTTTCTTGCTGAAATTAGTTTGTTTACTTTTGAGAACTTCTGAAAGTTGGCTTATAGATCCGCGGTATATTTTCCTCGAAACCGCATCCACATTAGAATCGAATATGGAAATATGATAATTGTCAGCGAATTCAAGATTATTCAACTTGTTTCTATATGCTTTCTTTATCTCTCTGGATTTTGATGAAACTTTTGAACCCCCGCAATCAAGCCATAATGCAACTGCTAGAGAATTCTGACCCATACTGCTTCCGGTGAGTTTCTTATTTTTTACAGACCTAACTATGTTTTTTACGACCATGTTACTCACGTTCGTAATACAGTCTAGATGTTTTTAAGTGTTTCCTACTCATCGTTCAGGTTTTTTGGTTTTGAAGAATGAAACGCTCAATTCTGCAGCCTTTACGTTGAAGTAAAGTAGAACATCTTCGTTTTTCTCACTGATGCGTCTTTTTTCCTCGTTTGAAAGCGTGGAAGATTTTGCCTTCAAAGAATGTGCCTCTGCCTGCATCGCAGAA
>JAJYJW010000033.1 GCA_021789155.1 Microcaldota archaeon | reverse complement strand
ATGGGCGATTCTGATCATCGCAGTCGTCCTCGGCGCTTTCTTTCAGCTAGGAATTTTCAACACTGCATCGTTTACTCCACGTGCAGCACCAGGCGCATGCAGGGTTGTGAGAAATCCCGCATTTGGGGCTATGCTTGAAGGCATATGCGACAACGCATTACCGCTCACGGTGGGAAAATTTTCTACTAGCGGTAACAAAGGTGGCGGGCTCGCATGCATGAATGTGACTCTTCCAACGATGAACCTGAATGGTGGAGGTTATAACACCGTATCGTTTTGGATGTATTGGAATGGAACAGATAACCAAAGCATAGTGGGTTTCCCGGGCTATTTCTTCCTTTTGTATTCAGGCTGCATAGGATTCACTACGGGAAACAAGGATGTTTATGGTGTTAGTTCCTCAGGGTTGGCTAATACCTGGTCGATGATAACACTAGAATTCTACAATGGCCCATTTGCCACAAACAATAAGATTTACATTAACGGGGCTTTGCAAAATCCTTATCAATGCGTAGGTCTCGCACATACAGGAATGGCGAAGACAAATCTTCTGATAGGCAGTTCCACAGGTTCAAAATACGCTTACAGCGGCGATGTTGCGAATCTGCAAATTTACAATTCATCGTTAGATTCAAATACAATACTGAGGATGTATGAAGAAGGCATGGGTGGAGCACCTATAGAATTGTCTACGCTTGTTTCGTGGATACCCTTAAACAGCAATTCAAAGGATTATAGTGGATACACCAATCAGCTGATAACGAGTTCAACATCTTGCAGCCAGAGCTATTTCGGATCGTATTCATTGCCTTGATTAACACCAAAAACTTCGATGGTTTTGTTACTCGTTGTAGCTCCGGATGTTATTCTCACCGAATCCTCTTTAACGTTAAAATATCCCGCAATCGCACGTATTACCGCAAGATTCGCCTTCCCCAGTTCTGCTTTTTCACGTACCTTTACCTTGTATCTTCCATTTTCTAGAAGCTCTACCGATGTGTGCTTTGAATTTGGTATTACTCTTATTTTCAATAGCATTGAAACGCGCGTCTGTTATTACACAGAAATGAATCTCATTTCGGCTTTATTGTCGAGTTTGTACATGCCCTGGCCTTCGAATTGAATAACATCTCCTTCATTCAACTCATTGACGTATCTTTCCGCATAGCATGATCGTTTCGTCAATGCGTTTTTATTGAATTCCTCGTTGATTAGCAGGTCTCCGATGTCCCACAATTCGCACTTCGTCATCCCTTCCTTTGGTATCCAGTAAGTCATCTTTGCCTTGTCGTTTGTTTCGTTTCCCGCATATTCCGCGATAATCTTGTCAGGCGATATCTCCGATATTTTTATGTTGAATGCACGCCTCAATCTCAACACGTCTCCACTTTTAATCGTAGCGGCATTTTCAGACTTTATCAGCAGCCCTTTTGTTGTATCATAGCTTCTACTTCCAAGGTTCTCGGTTGGATGAAGAGGTATTGATATGCTGCTTTGGTTCTCTCCTATATTCTCTACTTCAACTTCTATCGGGTCGTTTATTGCAAACAGCCTCTTTGTTTTAGGATCGATTATTCGCCTGTTAGCATCGAGTATCACATTCATCGATATCTGGCTTTCCTTTTTGCTCAGGCCGAAACTAAGCGCTATGTTGCGTAAGGCCTCAACCGTGATTCCCCTCCTCCTTAGTGCTCTTACGGTGACTAATCTAGGGTCGTCCCATCCATCTATCTTCTTTTCCTGAATGAGGGCGCGAACCTTCCTCTTTGAAGTCATGTTGTTCGTGATCTCAAATCTGGCGAAGCTGGTTATCTTTGGCTTTCTTAGCTTGAGAATGTCAAGGACTGCATAGTATAACTCGTCACGTAGTTCGTATTCTTTGCTTCGCAGCGCATCTGTCACTCCTTCTACTGAGTCTACTATCGGGGTGCAGAAATCGTATGTTGGCCATACGAAATACTCGTCGCCATGCCTGTAATGGGTTTTGTGTTTTATCCTGAATAGCGTTGGATCGCGCATGGTCGTATTAAGCGATTTCATGTCCGAATTGAGCCTTAATATCGCCTCACCGTCGGGAAACTCCCCATTGAGCATCATTTTCCACTTTTCAAGATTTTCCCCTATGCTTTGCCCCTTGTGAACGCATGCATTTCCCGCAGCCCTTTTTTCCGTAATCTCTTCCTTCTTGCATGTGCACACGTATGCTTTACCTGCGTTTATTGCAGTGATCGCGTATTCGTAGAGCATCGGTATATGGTCGCTTGCATAGTATTCCCTGTCGAACTTCATGCCCAGCCATTTCAAGTCATCGTGAAACGCGTCTACGTATTCCTGCTTCTCGTTATCCGGGTTTGTATCGTCGAAATACAGGAAAAACTTGCCATTGTATTTTTCCCTTAATAAGTCTTCTATGAACAAAGGTTTTGTGTGTCCGATGTGCATGTACCCGCCGGGCTCTGGAGGAAATCGCGTTGCAAATTTGCCCTGCTCTGCGCCGTCTATGCTGTAATCGTGCGTAGACGATTTCTCCGCTTTCTTTGCTTCCTCTTCTTCGAACTCACTCGCGTATTTCGCGTATTCTGCGGTTAATTCTTCCTTGCTAAGCGAATTAACTTTTGCAACTTCCTCTTTTGCTATGCTGGAAACTTCCTTCATGTTCGATTTGATGGATGGAATAGCGAATAAGATCCTTGATATCACCCTGCCTTCTATCGCCTTTCCATAGTCTATAGCATTCTTAAGCGCAAATTTTCTCGCAAGCTCTCGCAAATGATCGTTTGCATCGCTTGTTTTGTCGTTGTCTGACATATGCCCACATATTTTGGGTTATGCTCGATCTTTTCAATCGAACAGTTTTACCCGAATGACCTTCTTTTCGCGTATTTCTCGCAATGAGTAGTATATTACAAGGAGCAAGATTATTAGGATAACTCCTATCTCGAGCACTATCTTGCTAAGGCCGGTAAAGAATGCGAGGAGCAACGCTATTCCCAAAATTGGCAGATACGGATAAAGGGGCATGCGAAATGGCGCCTTAACTCCCTTTCTCCTGAAATGCATTACGTCCAATCCTATCAGCAGATAGTCGAACATCAAACCGAAGTTCGCTATGCTTGCAATGACGTAAATGTTTCCAGAGAAGAGCATCCCTATGCCTATCAATGCCGATACTATTATTCCGTTTTCTGCAGTGTCTCTTTTCTTGTCGTATTTCCTGAAGAACTTTGGAAGAAGTCTGTCTTCGCTCATCTGGTACAGGGATCTGGAAGAGCTGAGTATCATGGCAACAGTTGCGGAAGCTGTAGCTATAAGCGCTCCAGCGTCAACTAGCAGGCGCAGCCACGAAGGTGCGTTGCTTATTCCCAATGCATACGATAGAGGGTCCGCCTTGAGCAACGTAG
>JAJYJW010000019.1 GCA_021789155.1 Microcaldota archaeon | reverse complement strand
TAATATTCATAGACGAAATAGACAGCATAGCGCGTTCTAGAGACGATTATGACAACACCTCGAGGGTAAACGAAAGGGTGGTTGATACGCTGCTTATGGAGATGGACGGATTGCAGGAACTGAAGAACGTGGTCGTGCTTGCGGCTACGAACAGGCCTGATTCGATTGATCCTGCGCTCATGCGTCCGGGAAGATTCGACAAGGTGCTATCCATACCTATGCCTGATGCTGAAACGAGGCTTGCCATTTTGAAAGTGCATACCAAGTCTATGCCCCTGGATAAGGACGTAAGTCTTGAATCGCTTGCTGAGGCAACGGAAAACTACACCGGAGCGGAAATAGAAAACCTGTGCAGAGAAGCAGGAATGTCTGCTATACGAGCGAAAAGGGAGATAGTCAACATGAACGACTTTACGAAGGCGCTTGAAGTTGTGTTGCCTGCAATACCGAAGGAGGTTTCTGAACGAATACAGAG
Organism: Microcaldota archaeon; assembly: GCA_021789155.1. GTDB lineage: Archaea > Micrarchaeota > Micrarchaeia > Micrarchaeales > CABMGC01 > JAJYJW01. The sequence goes on along the minus strand of JAJYJW010000019.1, from coordinate 17,344 downwards.
ATTCAAGGACGAACCTTCGACTATGTATAGGTAGCAACGTATGGCTTAATATGCTTTAAATTAAATAAGTAGAGGTAGCAAATGCTAAATGTGATGTTATGAAGGTTGTAATCTCAGATAAGAAGACTGGAAAGAGCGCGCAGCTCGAAGTTCCAAAGGACAAGGAAGCGATGCTCATGGGAACCAAGATAAGCGAGAGCATTGACGGATTCGTCGTTGGAATAGAAGGCTACAAGCTGCAGATAACTGGTTTGAGCGACAAGAGCGGCGCACCATCATTGAAGGGAGTAAGCGGAACCAGAAGCGTTCACGTTCTCCTAACGAAGAATACCAGAGTCAAACAGCACGGATTCAGGAAAAGGCTGCTCGTCAAGGGCGACACTATAAGCGCGACCACAGAGCAGATAAACACCATAATAACCGAATACGGAAGCAAGCCAACCGAAGAGCTTTTCAAGCCTAAGGCAAAGGAAGAGGCGAAATAGTAAATGAGCAACGCGCAGAGCGAGATCAACATAGGCACCCTAGGCCACGTAGACCACGGTAAGACTACTTTGACAAGGGCGATTACCGGAGTATGGACAGACAAGCACAGCGAATCCATAAAGAGAAGCATGACGATAAAGCTCGGATATGCCGACGCAGTCATAAAGAAATGCGAGGGCTGCAAAGGCCCTAGCGCTTATACCACTGGCGACAAATGCTCATGCGCGGAAGGAAAGAAGCCAGAACCGATACGAAGGATATCGCTGCTTGATGCGCCGGGACACGAAACACTCATGGCTACGGCAATAGCTGGCAGCAACATAATAGATGCGGTATTATTCGTAATATCCGCGACTGAACCTTGCCCTATGCCGCAGACGAAAGAGCACCTAATGATAATTCAAACCCTTGGATTGAGCAACGTCATCGTGGTGCAGACCAAAATAGACATCATAGGCAAGAAGAAGGCAAAGGAACACTACGACCAGATACGAAAATTCCTGAAGGGAAGCGTGGCGGAGAATGCTCCGATAATACCAGTAATAGCGAACAAGGACATAAACGTAGATGCGGTATTGGAACAGATAGCTATGCTGAAGGTACCTGAGCGCGACGAGGAAGCTGATCCCCTAATGTACGTCGCAAGATCATTTGACGTTAACAAACCCGGAACCTCGATAAGCAAGATAGTCGGAGGAGTAATAGGAGGTTCGATCATCAAGGGTAAATTCAAGGTTGGAGACGAGATCGAGATACGTCCGGGAATGAACTCCTCCAAAGGCAAGAAGAACAGCGACCAATACAAACCTATAATCACGAAAGTGGAAGCGCTCTCCGCGGGAAGCGGCGACATAGAGGAAGCGCATCCTGGCGGCTTGATAGCGATAAGGACGAGCATGGATCCAACGTTCTCGAAGGCAGACAGCCTCGTTGGAAACTTCGTAGGAAAAGTCGGGAAGCTTCCGAAAGCATCATCAAGCCTGCAGATAAACTACATTGCGATAAACAGGGACGATATTCCCAAGCAAGGATTCAGGGACAATGAACCACTGATTCTAGGAATAGGAACCGCAACCACCGTTGGCTACATAAAGGCGATGAAAAAGGACAAGCTCTCTCTCGAATTGAAAAGGCAGGTTTGCGTTGAGAAAGGAGCCAAGGTTTCAGTGCTCAGAAACATAGGACAAAGATGGCGCCTTACGGGCTATGCAGAGATAATGCAAGTATGATCATGCATTCTTGCATTCATTTATGTGCCACAAAAATTCGGAATGGTTGGAAAAAGCCTTTGAGCACAGCCAGCAGACGTGTTCTCCGTTGAAATTGTGCAGTTCTTTCGTGCTATGCTGCACGTGAACAGCATAAACCGGATGCAAATCGCTTTTTTGCTGCAATATGAACTTCAGATTGTGAAACATTTCATATGCCAGATTCATCGCTTTATACTCCAACACGAACAACGAAACCCTTATACTATTTTTCAATACACCCACCATATAATCATTCAATAGCAAGGAGGACATGAGCTATGAGGACGCGGCATATTAATGAATTGGAGAGGGGAAATATGCCACGTTAGAAAAAGGGAATTGTCAGTTTGGCTGGATTGCATAGAATAGAATTCTGGACCAAACTTTTGTATGCGATGCATACTTTTATTTACCATCCACGTCCTCCTTGGATATGTTATGGATTTTCGCATATATATACCGAATCTGCGATTTTTCGCATTCCGCGATATTCCCACAATAAATATTCTTTAGTAGATTCACGTGTGTTGATATCGTAAAGTTATCAATCCAAAATATAACGAAAGTAATAAATATAACAAGACACGTTATATAACTATGAAATCGAAGATGCCTTTAAAAATAAGGCAGGTCATCGAACAAGTGGGCAAGGAGCACGGCGAGGGATACGTCACCGCCAAGCGCATAAACGGCAAATATTACGTATACGTAGACAAAGTAGTGTGGGACAAGGAGAAGGGAAGAACCAGAACCATTTCGAAGTATCTGGGCAGAGTCGATGACGACATCTTCATACCCAAAAGGATCAGCGATTTGGAAAAGGCCGAAAGCATAATAAGAGAACACGGCGGTCGAGTTGTATTCAACAATGACGCGGAACAGTACCAGAACAACGTCCTGCAGATCCCCACCGAAGTCGAAGCGAAGATTCTGATGATACTCAGCATGAACGCACGCGCGAACCTTTCACGATGGGCGGAGAACCTGGGCATGGAAAAATCGACTTTATACCACAAGGTTAAGCATCTCGAGGCAAAATATGGAATAACGTACATTCCGGAGATAGACTTCGAGAAGCTTGGTTTCCAGATCTACCTGTTCAAGATGAAATTCCTAGACGTAATCCCAGGAGTTCCATTGCTAAAAGAGGTAATGCTATCCGAACCCCACGTTCAAGTCGCATTCCTAGTCAAAGGGGATTATGATTTAGGCGCGTTCATACTCGCTGAAAGCAACCTGCAACTAGAGGACATAATAGGATCGATACGAAACAAGCTGATGGATTACGTGTCCGAAGCGCGCACAACGCCCGCATACACCAGAAATAGGCTTATTCCAATAAGAGACGAGTTCTTCAGCGTGCTTGAGGAAAAGGTCTGGCAAAAGAGCAAGAGCAATCCGCATCCATCTGCCAATCAGCTGCTGAACCGCGAATTCATCGTATTGCGGGAACTGAACAAAAACGGAGTAGAGGAATTCAGCAAAATAGATTCGAAATTCGGATTCGCTTCCGGACAAGCCCAGTATAGCTATCACAAACTTCTGAGCAAAGGCATAATACGAAGGATAAGCATGAACATGCAGAAAGCGATACCCAGTTTCATAGCCGAGATAACGAAGGAGATCCAAGACAGGAAAAAGTTTATCCTTAACCGAGAGCAATCCATGATCGAGATAAACGAGAAGAAAAACATGATTGACAAGTACCTGTACAGCGCCGACATATCAGCGCCAAACGGATCAATCGCGTATTTGCCGATATTCGGCAATGATGAACTTCAAGACACGCTTGCGACGTTGGTGAAGCTGGACCTTGGCAGAAAGTATACTACGAACATAATACTGGATATTTTGGCCGGGAACTTCTGCCAAAGGAATTTCGACGTCGCATATACGACGCAGCAGGAAGTACTAGAATCCGAATACAAACACAAGCATGTGAAAAAGGAGGAGTATTAACAGTAAGCGAAACAAAAAGAATGTCTAAGTTGCAATGCAACCCAGACTTTTCAGAGAAGCTTTAAGGTAAGCTTCTTCATTATTTTGAATCCATTTGAGTAGTCATCGCGCATACGCAAATTGCGTGATCCATTCGTCAATGTCACTCTTGGACATTCTTCGCTGCCGCAAACCTCGAATGTTACACTACCATTGGACTTAAACAATCTTCCTTTTTCTGTTTTCATATTTTCCACTTACTTACTTCCCCATCTACTTCCACCACACCTAATCTTTATTAGGCAGGCACCTTTTTAAATCTTACCTGCAGTTCGTTTTCCGTACATAACCATTGATGAGGGAGGGCATTTTCAGCGTTAAATCTGCTTGTAGATGTCGAGCTCAACCGCCTTGTTCCAGATGTATTCTGCAGCTTTCCTTCTCGAGCTTTCCGACTTGAAATTGTAGTATTTACGAGGATCCAGCCTGAAACCAGCGGCCTTCGGATGGCCTCCGCCGCCGAGCGCTACCGCGAGAGGGTTGATGTTTGGGGTTTCAGGTGCATTAACCCCTCTTCTTATGCTGCCCTTTCCGGTGTCGACGTTGATCAGCACCGCGCAATCGCACTTGCTGTATTTCATTATCCTGTCGCAGGCATTGGTATTCTGCACTTTGCTGCTGAAGCCCACGCTCATCTTATCGGAGAAGTTTATGAGGTGCTTAAGCATGAAGTTTATGCGCTCGTCATTTAGCTTCTCGAACGTGTCGCTCTCCTTCCTTATGTACGCATCGTCGAATTTTCCTGAGCTTATCACCTTTACCATGTGCCTAAGCTTCTCGTCTCGTGCCTTCGCGCTCTTGCTTAATTTGAAGCTAGAGATGCTCAGCGCATACGTCTTTATCAATCTTGAATACTCCTTGTTAGTGGTTTTGAGGTTGAAATCCGATAAATGAACTATCTCGGTGAATTTCCTGGCAAAGCTGCTGTCGAGTTCGGTGGCTTTCAGCACGAGCTGCGTTCCGCAGTTGTCTATGTTCTCGCCGACAACCGCTATGTCGCACATAGTCGCTATTTCCTTTATCATGTAGTCGCTCCACGGATGGTGGTCGAGCCACGCAACGCTTCCTCCGTTCTTCTTGACGTGGTTTATTATCTGCTTGTAGTATTTTATGAGGGGTTCATTTACGCCAAGATCCGCAACGAACAAGGAGATTCTTCCCTTGATTGAGCTTATCTTCCTGGCAACGTAATCCAAACTTCCGTCAGAATAGGTCGCGAAAAATATCCTATTGAGAGGTATTTTGTATTTCATCCTTAGAAGAGCCGCGCTTCCGATTCCGTCTATATCGTCGGAATGAACCAGAGCAACGTACTTTATGCCTTTTTCCATGCGCATAATTACTACTCTATCTTAAAAAAGATTTCTATACTGAAAAGAAAGAGATGTTCCCTTTACAATCGAAGAGCCCGCGCGGGTAACACGAGCCCTTCATTGTGGTGGGGATATGATAATGTTATTGGTCGTCTTGCCAGCATCAAATTTGAAATAAACCCTGTGGCCCAACTGGAACCTGTCCAGCAAACCAGCATGGTATAATCTGTTTAATCTAGCGCATGCCGCGTTCTTGCCCTTGTAATTCATAAGGGTCTTGACGTCTTCGGCACACACCATTCCTTTGGACTGCACGAATTCTAATAGCTTAGAATCCAAGTTCGACAGTGCGATTTCCCTGCTCGCGTTTTTCATTTGCGAGTAGTCTATCTGCTGCTCTTCCTGCAATTCACCCTCAGTCGCATCGATTTCCTCTTCAAGCTTCTTCAGCCTTTCGGTAATTCCTCGAAGCAACTTATTCGTATGTTCCCTTTCCTCAAGCATGTATTTCAGCAATGCGCTAACGCTATCTTCGTTGCCGCTCGGTGTGTTTTGAGGCACAGTATTGACTTTCGTCAACTTCGCTATCTCCTGCTTTAGGAGAGTTACCTCATTTTCTATGTCTTTTGTGCGTTTTGCCAAAGCCTTCCCCTGATTCAATCGTGATTGTCCAGAAACTTCATGAACCTTATAAGGTCTTTTCGTGAGACAATCATGATACAATCATAAGTTGGGCATAACTAGATATATAAACCTTTCTATGATTGCATAGTATAGTAGTGGCACGCCATTAGCGCTTAAATACGCATGCATGCCATAGTTAACCATGAGATATTTGCATGGTGTCGATGAAGAAAACGCAAGCGTTCACATCAGAGAGGCCGAAAAACAGGCAGTTCTTGCAACGTGTACAAGGGCGAAATGCGGCACCGTGATTGTTGGCAACAATCACGTGATAGGGCTGGGCTTCAATTCGCCCCCTGCCAGCATGGAATCGCAGCGACGCTGCACAGTGGACAAATCATCGTATGATAAGAAAGTTACTGACAAGACGTGCTGCATGCATGCTGAACAGAGGGCAATACTCGATGCTTTAACTAGCAATTCCAATAGGGTAAAAGGCGCTACCCTTTACTTCGCGAGAGTGGACGAGAACGGGAAAAGCAAGGCTGCGGGCAAGCCATATTGCACCCTTTGCAGCAAGCTGGCATTAGACGTCGGCATAAGCGAATTCGTCCTTCAGGACGAAAACGGGATATGCGCTTATGGCACTGAAGAATACAACGACATATCCTTCAATTACAAGCCAGAAATTTAAATGCCTCTGGCTTGGCAGAAGTTCTTTATCAGGATCAGATACTCTTCGCTTGCATTCACGAAATCGAGCATGTTCTCGAGGAAACCCATCTGCTGCGTCATGTACGACATTTTATCGTAAACCTTCACTATGTTGTTCACTGCATCGCGCATGGCAGATTTAATCTCGGTATTGCTTTTCAGTGCATCGAACTCCTGATCGAACAGCGACTTCAGGATGCCTTCCACGTATTCGTTGCTTACCACTTTTGCAAAATGAGCTGGAGGCAGTTTGCTTTTTTCCATCAATTCCAGAATGCTCTCCCTTAGCCCTTCGAGCTTGTCCATCTCAGAATTTATCTCTTTTTTAGATGTGTTCTCAGTGAACTCCTGGATCTTCTTGTTTTCATCAGATAGGGCTTTCGCCACATCTGCTGCTTTGTCTCCGAGCCCGTAAGCCCCAATATTTGAAGGTATTGTAAGCTTCGGTGCTGTTTTGAATTGTGACACGAAATCACGTTAACACGCTCTTTGATTTTCCTGATTTTTAAGCATTTTGCATGCCAGCACATAATTTAAAATCCATGTGCGTAATCATAAGCATGTATTCCAAGCAGGTAGAAGAGTCCATTTCCAATGCGAACGCTTCGGTCGGAGACGAAATAGAGTTGTTCGACAGGAAAACGGGAAAGAAAGTGCATGGCACGCTAATGCCGAAAACCGAGGTTGGAGATCCAAATTCAATTGTGCTGAAACTCTCAACTGGTTACAACGTTGGAATAAAATACACCGACCAGAAGGAAATCCATCTTATAAGCAAGAAGAAAGAGCACACTTTCGTCAAGCCAGAGCTAAAGAAGAAGAGATCTTTGCCCAAGGTTGTTATGATCTATACTGGTGGCACGATAGGAAGCAAGGTCGATTACGTTACCGGAGGCGTATACATGCTCACCAAGCCCGAAGAGCTTCTTGGTGCTGTCCCGGAACTCGCCGACATAGCCGACATAGAGGTTATGCCATTGATGAGCATAGCGAGCGAGGACATGGGCCACGAGGAATGGAAGAAGATAGCCTCTGCAGTGGTAGATGCTACCAAAATGAATGCCCATGGAGTTGTTATCACCCATGGCACTGACACGATGCATTACACTGCGGCAGCGTTGAGTTTCATGCTCCATGATCTCAACATTCCCGTTGTCATAACTGGTTCGCAGAGAAGCACGGATAGAGGTTCAAGCGATGGCTTCCTCAACCTCGCGAGCGCAGTGCGCGTTGCGGCGCAAAGCGACATTGCAGAAGTGTGCATATGCATGCACGCTGACAGCTCAGACCTGAAATGCTCAGTTATACGCGGAGTTAAGGCACGCAAGATGCATACCTCTAGAAGAGACGCATTCAAAGCGATCAATTCCCTTCCCATATGCTACGTAGATTCCAATGGCGAATTCGAATACGTTGGCAAATACAGGAAGAAAACGCAAAACGGGAAACAGACGAGCGCATTCACAAACATGGAGCCTAAGGTGGCAATGCTGAAGGCATATCCGAATTCAGATCCCGAGATAATCGATTACTACCTTTCAAAAGGATACAAGGCGATAGTGATAGAGGGCACCGGCCTTGGACACGCACCTACCTCAACTGCAGATGAATCCCATTCCTGGTCCAAAAAAGTAAAGAAATTCTGCGAGGCTGGAGGCATAGTCGCGATGACATCCCAATGCGTTTACGGAAGGGTGAACAGCATGGTGTACAGGAACCTGCGCTTGATAAGCTCTGCTGGCGCCATTCACTGCGAAGACATGCTCGCTGAAGTCGCATACGTCAAACTCTGCTATCTTTTGGGCAATTTCAGCGTCAAACAGGCCAAGGAGATGCTCGTCAAGGATATTACTGGGGAGATAACATTACGCAGCGAGATAGATTCATTCATGTGATTGCATGGCCACACCAGATTACGCTAAAATCGGATTCAAATGCGGGCTTGAGATTCATCAACGATTGAAGACGAACACGAAACTCTTCTGCGGCTGCAACGCGCTGATGGCAAACGGCGATCTCGTCACTTCCCTCGAAAGAATGCAGCGCGCGGTAGTGGGAGAAACGGGCAAAGTCGACTTTTCGACCAGCTTCGAAAGCGGCAAGAAGCGCACTTTCATCTACGATGCTTATCGCAACACCTCCTGCCTTGTAGACGTTGACGAAGAACCACCTCACAACATTAGCAAAGACGCACTTGACATTTCACTCACTGTTTCCAAGATGTTCAAATCCGAAATCCCCGACGAACTTCACATAATGAGAAAGGAAGTAGTTAATGGAAGCGACCCAAGCGCATTCCAGCGTACTATCCAGATAGGCTATGATGGAAGCCTTTTGATAAACGACGATTCAATTTCGATAACCTCCATTTCCTTAGAAGAGGAATCGAGCGGGATTGTCTCAAACGAGGAAAACAGCGTAAAATACAACGTAGACAGAATAGGCATTCCCCTTGTTGAGATAGACACTGGCCCTGACATCAAAACGCCTCAGCAGGCAAAGGACGTTGCATACAGAATAGGCTTGCTGTTGCGATTAACCGGCAAAGTGCAACGCGGGATAGGTTCGATAAGGCAAGACGTCAATTTATCCATAGCCGGCGGAGCTAGAGTGGAAATCAAGGGCTTCCAGGAACTTGACGTCATGGATCAGGTAATAGACAACGAAGTGATAAGACAGCAGAGACTGATTGCAATTAAGAATGAATTGCAGAAACGCAATGCATATCCGGGCAAACCTGTAGACGTTACGGATATTTTCTCCTCTACCAAATGCAAGGTCATAAGCGACAATCTGAAAGGAGGCGGCAAAGTCTACGGTGCAAAGATGCCCGGATTCATTGGCATAATCGGCGCTGAACTCGGAACCAACCTCAGACTCGGCACCGAAATGAGCGATTACGCGAAAGTAAGCGGAGTAAAGGGCATGATACACAGCGACGAGGATATTCCGGGATATGGGATAAGCGAAGAGGAATTGAAACTTCTCCGCACTATACTCGCAATGGGCAAGGACGACGCTTTCATACTCGTAGCGGGAAAGGCAGATAGCGCGCTTCGCGGAATAGAGCGTGCACTTGAGAGGGCGAAGATCGCAACTAAAGAAGTGCCTATGGAAACCAGAAACGTGAATTCGAAGAACCTTACCACGCGATTCATGCGCCCAATACCTGGCGCTTCAAGGATGTATCCAGAAACCGACTTGTTCCCGATAAGCATAAGCAATTCGATGATGGAAGCTGCGGAAAAATCGGTTCCCAATCTCGAAGAGATAACGCATAGGCTTTCGAAGCTCATTAGCAGCAAGACCCTTGCGGAACAGATGCTGAAGAGCCAGGAGCTTCAATTATTCGAGGAGCTCACGGAAAAAACTAAGGCGGATCCCAACTTCATAGCATCTATTCTTCTAGAGAAATTCAAGGACCTAAGGAGAAACGGCATAGACGCATACTCTATAGAAGACGTAGTATTGGAAAGCATATTCAGCAGATACGCAAAAGGAGATATCACAAAGGCGGCGGTAGAGGAGATACTCAAACTCCTTCCTGCAAGCGTAGAATCAATAGACAAGATAATAAGGGAGAAATCCCTGAAAAGGATAACCGGAAACGAATTGGAAATACTCGTTAAGGGCAACTTCAACTTTTCCGACAAGGGAAAAGCGATGAAGGACATAATGTCCAAATACAGACTCAATATAGACGGGGAAGAATTGAACAAGCTATTGAAGTAATTTCATGGTTGAATACAATATAATCGGAAGCTCGATGCAGTCTCTTGACGTGAGGCTTGAACCTGGTGAAAGGATATACAGCGATTCCGGAAAATTCCAGAGCAAGAGCGCAAACGTGATAATGAACCCGAAGTTCGTTGGAGGCGTGATGGGGATCATCAGCAGGAAAGCGACAGGTTCAACCGCGATGCTTACCGAATTCGAGGCAAGGAAAGGCGAGGGAATGCTTTCCCTCTCGGGAACGATGCCTGGCAAGATACTCGGAATAGACCTTAAGAAGGATGACGAATTCGTAGTAGAGAAATACGCATTCCTAGCTGCTGAAGACACCGTAGGCTATTCAGTCCAAACCCTTGGACTTGGCGCTGGATTCCTAGGCGGAGAAGGCTTCGTGCTTCAGAAGCTCAGAGGCCCGGGAAAGATATTCATACACACGGTAGGGGACATGCTCCAGCATGACGTAACCGAAGATTCCCCCATACACGTCGAACCAGGGCACATAGCCGGATTCGACTCTACGCTCTCATTCAACGTTAGCCTGGTCGACAACGTGAAGACCATGCTGTTCGGAGGCATAGGCTTGTTCATGGCAAGCTTCAAGGGCCATGGAAGGCTCCTTCTGCACAGCGTCTCGAGGTACAAGATGGCCGCTGAACTGTTTTCGCAGGGATTGAAATACTATTCTAAGAATAAAGGCAAATACGACCAGTGAAAAATCACGTTGAATATTCGCATACGTATGAACTTGGCGAACATCTACAGAAGCGTTTATTTATTCTGGAATTTCGCAATTTTATATGGTTTAAACATGGAAAAAACGAAAAATAGTGGTGTACGCGAAATACAGCACTCGGGTAACACTACCACTACTTCTTACTTTGACGTGAAGCGAAAAGAAGTCGTTACAGTCGAAGTTGACAATAGGGTCAAGGAAGGCGTAGAAAAAATCGACAAGCACTATAGCGATGTTGCAGTAGTAGAAGGAACCAGCGCAGCTATAGGAACCATGGCGCTCACTCTAGGACTAACAGCTGCAAAGGTACTTACTGGAATTGCAGTTCCTGCATTTTTCATGACAGTCGCACCAACGCTCGTACTATTTACGGTATATAAAGTGGCAAAAAGAGAGAGCAAGAGCGTAAAGGATTACATGAAGAGAAACGAGCATCTCATAACTGAGATTCGCAGGGAATGAAGTTCATTATTCTCAGTTCCCATTCTAATCCTCTCACACCAATGGCAGGCAGTAAAACTGCCTGCTGAAAGCGTATTTATTACGTACGGATAGAGTCTTATTCGGTTTGTAAATGCAAATGCTAAAGACTCAACACAAGGTATCAACAAAAGAAGTCAAAACGCCTGCTGAAAAAGAAGTAACGGCCATCTCGTCCGATAAATTCTACTTCCGAGACGATAAAACAAAGGAACTGATAGAGATAGACCAAAGGCTTTACGAGAACATAAAGGAAATCAGCGAGCATTACAACGATGCCGCGATAAGAAACATTGTAAGCAGCGCTTTCTTTTCCTTCGTCGCAACGGTTGGATTGACTGTAAGTGGAATTCTGTCCGGAGGCACGATTCCTCTCTTCTTCATAGCTACCGGATTGGGCACTATGCTCGTTTCTGAATACAAGGCATCGAGCGAGAACGAGAAAGAAGTAAAGCAGCTACTAAAGGAAAGCTCCAGGAAGTGATTGAATTGAAGTACTATTCCGGGAACAGGCGCAAATACGACCAGTGACAAGCGCAACATAAAAACTTGAAGTGTTTGCATTTGCGATACGTTTCCGTAGCCGATTATTTATCTGCAAGCTGAGCGATGATTAATGGTTTTGAAATGAATACGTTGAAAGATAACAGCATTCAGGCGAAGAAAGACGCGATAAAGGAAGAACTAGACAGGCTCTCCCCTCCGAAGTATCACGTAAGAAAGGACAACAAAGAAATAGCAGTGGATAAGTAAGTCTATAAGCACGTGCAAAATATCGAGGAAAAGCATAGCGACATAGCAGTATTGAAATTTATCGGATCAGTAGCGGGAACCATGGTAGTAACTTTGGCATTAAGCGCTACATCAATATTGACTGGAGCGGCAGCGCCTGCGTTCTTCATAGGCGTCGGAACTATAACTGGATTTGCTTCGGTTTACAGAGAATTGAAGAAAATAGGCAATGAAACTTCACAATACCTGAAGGAAGCAGTACGCGAATAGATTTACCCCTTGCCCTTTTCCTTTAGCCTTGTAAGGTATAAGGTCACTACCACCGCTATTATAGTCACAACCACTGCATAGAGCACCATTGCCGCAGTGGATGATTGCGGACCGAACACATCAGTGAATATCTTCTGTATTGCAGCATTCCATGCCAATGCTGCTACAAGACCGAATGCAGACATGACCAATGTTATGATCTGATCAAGCGATTTCTGATAAGCAACCTTAACGTCATCTGGTACTTTTGCCATACAATCCAACGATACTTGCAATGCAAGCTTTTTATACGGTTCAGTATACTCTTTTATAAAGTTTCGACGTGCAACCTCTGCGTATGCAGAAGAAGAACGGCAGAAGCTGGATGTCCCTTCTTATCCCGAACGTCGCCATAAGCAACGGAATGAAGGTACTCATACCGCTTTACCTGCTTTCACTGGGGGGAACAGCGCTAGAAGTAGGAATAGCGTTCGCGATATTCAACGCATTGATGATGCTTGCATCGATGGTCTGGGGAAGGGCAGTAGACACATATCACAATGAACGCTTCTTCATCGCACTTTCCTTTGCCGGATCACTCATCGCATTCTACATCTTCTTCACTTTCCAGAGCATTCTCTGGACTTACGTTGCGTATGGGGTTTACGGGATTTTCTCATCTGCAGCGTCGCCCGCGATGAACGTCATACTTATGGGCAGGAAGAAAAAACCGCAGCTTGGTAGTGACCTTGCACACTACAACATGTTTGCCATAGTAGGATTGCTCGTTGCATACGTTGCGGGTACTGGCACTAACGTATTCGGCAATTATGGCTATCTGACGATACTCGCAATAGCAAACGTAATCGGACTATTGCTCGCATTGCTGCTGAAGATACCTAGCGATGGCTTCGCAAAGAAAGCAGATGTTGAAGACGTGCACATCAGAGCGCTTTCCAACAAGTACTATCCGCATGCTCACACCGAATTCCTAAGAAGGGCATACGTGAAAAGGCAAATGATAGCTGAGAACGAGAAGAAGAAAAGCCTTCACGTGCTTTTGCTTTCTGGTGCTCTGTTCAACCTGGGCTATTACGTATTCTTCACTCCTTACATACCTTTCCTCAAGGACAACGGGATAAGCTCAAGCGTAATCTTCCTCATAAGTCTGATAGGGGTTGCAGGACAAGCCGCGATATACATATCGTTATTGAAGACCAAGAAGTACACCACTGCAGCACGCGATTACGTACGCGCAATACTTTACAGAACCGCTGGCTTCGCGACCATTGCCGTATCCACAATATTCTCCTCTTTGGTATTCCTTCTGATAAACATCGTTTCATACATTATCTACGGCCTGTCCTTTGGCATGTACAACATGTCATATTGGTTCCAATTCTACGATGACATACGCGGGAAGCGCGCAGGATATTACGTTGGCGTTTGGATAACCGTTGCAAGCCTTACCTCAATACTCGGCTCGCTGATTGGCGGATATCTGGGTGCTATTAACTATGAGGCTACGTTGATGCTTGGCGCGGTGATAACGGTTTCCGCTGCAATCGTTATTTTGAAGAAATAGTTTTTGGAAAAGATGCGCGCATAAAGCGCGCTATTGGATTTATCTTCTCCTTCTTCTTGATGAAGAACTGCTTCTCTTAGGTGCTATGACCCAATTGTAGATCCATGCGATTATTATGCCGCCTACCGCACCATCGATGAATCCATATATTCCCCCTATTATGCCACCTATGAACGAAGGCCCATATCCTATGTACAAGCTGCTCAATCCGACTGCCAATGGCGTGCCCCAGTTAAAGAGCCATGACATCCATCCGATGCATAAAACATATACTCCCCAGGATATGCCGAATGCACAGGCTATTCCCTTTACACTTAATTTTTCCATTTTATCACGTTAATCGTTGCATATCTTATTTATAGGCATTTCGCTTTTGCTGAATTGAATTGCCAAATGCAGAGTATACGCCAATACATGCATTATCATGCTATTCATCGCTTGTGCTCGCATTTAAAAATTGCAAATATCATGTTTATTGATTACAATGAACGTGAAGAGCATAATCAAGGAAAGGAACGAAGAATGGAAGAAACCTTGGATCAACACGAACAAGGCAATAAGCGCATTTTTCCATGCGAAAGCCTCTACTGTCAAATTCCTGGGCTCAACCCCGTTGAATACAGAATTCGGCAATTGGACCTATGCTATTTTTGGCGATTACACTAATGGAAGGATACACACCGCGATGATGTACGGCAAGACCGGCAAAGGCCTTCCCAAGCTGAAAGATGGCGCTTTGATACGCATGCACTCCTCATGCGCAACTAGCGAGATCTTCCATGCGACTAACTGCGAATGCAGGGAGGAACTTGAGGAAGCTTTGAGCAGAATAAGAAAGGAAGGCAGCGGCATGCTCATATATCTTGATCAGGAAGGGGCTGGAAACGGCATGCAGGGCAAGATAGGCGCTTATGGCAAGGTATTCCTTTGGAGCAATGGCAAGGTCGTGCCTAGAAAGGACAGGAAGAATGGCGAAGACCTTAGCATATACTGGGGCTACAAGCAGCTTGGCTATGAAAAGGAGAATAGGTCGTTCAAGGCAGCTGCAGACATCCTTAAGTTCCTTAAATTGAGAAGGGTCCGCCTGCTTACCAATAACCCGAAGAAAGCCCAAGGCCTTATTGATGAAGGAATAAGCATAGAACCCGTAAGCATACACATCAAGCCCAAGAACAA
Source organism: Microcaldota archaeon (assembly GCA_021789155.1). GTDB lineage: Archaea > Micrarchaeota > Micrarchaeia > Micrarchaeales > CABMGC01 > JAJYJW01. The sequence continues at coordinate 2,272 of JAJYJW010000019.1, read as the reverse complement.
GGTAGTTGCAACCCACCTTAAGGCCAAAGCAAAGGAATTAGGCCATAAGATAAGCGACAAGGAATGGAAGCTGGGTAGATAAGGTTGTTACACCTAAAAATTACGAAAACCTGCATATTTTGGAAAAAATAGGTGTAAAACTTACAGAGGTAATTACACCTACTTTTTCATGGAAAACGCCAAATTCGTTAAAAAATAGGTGTAAATAATCTGGCTATTCCGTTGTCCTTCCGTCAAACTCCTTGTCCTTCCTCATCGCTTCCTCTTTAGTTCTGTGTATTATCTTATCCTTGTGATCTGGTGGAGAGTACATAGTGTAGAATTTCAGCTTCTGTGACCTTGAGGTGTTTATCACATTATGCCTTGATCCTGCTGGCACCACCACGCCTACTCCATCCTTTACCATGTGCCTTACTCCATTGATTACTACTGCCCCTGTTCCATGCTCGAACCTGAAGAATTGGTCAATGCCACTGTGTGTCTCTTCTCCAATGTCCTCTCCCGGCTTCAAGCTCATCAATACCAACTGGCTGTGCTTTGCCGTGTAAAGAACCTTCCTGAAATTGTTGTTGCGTTTGGTCTCGGCTTCAAGTGAAACCTTGTATCCTCTCTTGTTTTTCACACCTATCACCGAATTAGAATGGAATAGCAAGAAAGATAAGACATGATGTCTCGATTTATAAAATATTTGATGCGTTTACCTGCCAGTCTGCGTTGATTTCTACAGTGTTCTACGTTTTTTCTACGATACTGTTCTAAGCTTTCTACGGACATTCTCTACGACATGCCTACGCGTAGACTACGCAGAAAATCCTACGCAGTTTCTACGCTAAAATTCTGCGTAAAATTAGACTTACTCTAAACCTACATTAAATTTATAACTTGACAACTGTACGTAGATCATCAAAATTAATTGATCAATTTCAGGTCTACTATTATTTGTTTCTTAAGGATACACATAAGCCGAGGTTATCAAAACTATGGCAAGAAACTATATTTGAACCTGGTGTAGTTTAATTTATAGATTTGCCGTTCACTTCTATTTTGAACCGGTTAACACTGCCCTCTTTCTTAAGTATCCTAAGCAGGTCTAATTCTTTTTTACCTAATTCAGAAGAGCTTACTGATGTAAGTTTTAGGCGTGCAACTTTAGGGTAATGTTTACCATTAACTTCTACATTTTCTAAGTTTGTAAATAAAATCATTTTGAGCAAACCATCTTTTATATCTTCTAAACTTGGCAATTTACCATTTTTTGTATTTTTCGCTTCAGTTAGAATTATTTTACCTTGTTTAATATGGGCTTCATTAGATGTAAAATAATAGTTGCCACCTAGATAATTACTTATAGTTAACGTAGCTTTTGATCCGTCAACTAATTCTGTCAAATGCGTTATCAGACTTTCTCTAATTTGTGCTTTGGAGGATGAATTTCTTGACGTTTTAAGGAATGTTTCTTTGTCTTTCATAAGTTCGTTAATTCTTTTAAATGCTTTGTCCTTAGAATGCATCTTTACTTTTGTTTTCTTTGATATGGCTTCATAAGATCTTATTGCCCTATTGCCGATAACATTTATTTTCGATATTTGGTCTAAATTCCAATGAAGTGCATCATCTTGATATTTTAGCAACTCTGTGATTTGGGAGTTAATATAGTCTATGTCAAACCGTTGTTTAGTTATCTTATTTTCGAATCTTGCACTTTTAGAAGCAGTTTTATAATATGCAATTATAACATAAACTTTAAGTAGACTCATAAGCGATAAAGTGTCCCATTGTAGAAAGTCCCTATCTCCACCAGCACCTTCATCTTTGAATATAGGTATAATTGTGACTTTCTTGCCAGAAAATCCATAAGAATCATAAACTCTTGCATAAGGATAAGACCTTGTTCTTTTTGCAGATACCCACCAGCTAACAGCTAATTGATTTTGTTTATCTATATCAAGGAAAAATGTCGCTTCTCCCTTAGATAATGCAGTTTCAAGCTCTTTAAACTTAAAATGATTTGACTCTCTACAGAGTAAAGGTTTGTATTTTATTCCTTTGATTATCTTAGCAGTTATTCTCATGGGGTCACTGTTTCTTTCTGATCACTATATCTAAACTATCGTCATTATTTAATAGTTTATTCTGACCGTCAAATCCTGTTTTTTGCTTGATTATAGGTATAAGTTCTTCCTTTATTTCTATACTCACGCTATTTCTTTCTAAACTGCGAGCTATTTTCATAGTGGTACCTGAGCCAGCAAAAGGATCTAAAACAGTATCT
>JAJYJW010000032.1:1867-3595 GCA_021789155.1 Microcaldota archaeon | reverse complement strand
TGAAGGACTATCTGGAGGAGAAGCTGAAACAACAATAGGAAAATGGATGGGAGAGAGGAAAAACAGGGAACAGATATTCCTTACGACGAAAGTCAGATCGCGCATGTGGGAAGGCGTGGATGGAGATGGGTTAAGCAGAGCGCACATAATCAAAGCTTGTGATGCAAGCCTGAAACGGTTGCAAACAGATCATATAGATCTTTATATGTCGCATTGGCCTGATTCAGAAACGTCGATCGAAGAAACCACTGCCGCGTATGGGAAATTAATAGACGATGGAAAGGTAAAGTACATCGGGCTATCTAATTATGGCGGAGCGGAATTAGAACGCGCGCTGGAAGTATCAGAGAGGATAGGTGTGAAATACGTTTGCATAGAGCCGCATTATAATCTGCTTAATCGCAACTCCTTCGAATTAGGAGATCTCGCAATTGTTAGGGAAAAAGGCATTGCCGTTATTCCATATAGCCCCCTCGCAGGAGGTTTCCTTACCGGAGCATACAGAGAAGAGGGTAAGTTGCCAGATACTTTAAGGGCAAAATTCACAAAAGAGCATATGCTGGAAAGGAATCTAGAACTAATCAATTTGCTTGAAGAGATTGGCGAGAACCACGAAAGAACCATTGCGCAGGTAGCGCTCGCGTGGTTATTGAGCCACGAATGGATAACCTCGCCGATAATCGGTCCTGAAACTACAGAACAACTGGAAGAAGATATTGCATCAACAGGCTTCTTACTGAAAAAAGAAGAAATTGTGAGTATAAATTCATTCACTCACGTACATGCAGGGAGAGAGATTCGAACTCTCGCATCCGCTAACGGAAACGGGCCCTGAACCCGTCGCATTTGACCAGGCTCTGCCATCCCTGCAAAGAGTAGGAAAAGCATACTAGATTCGTATTTTAGCCTTATAAATCTGCATGTCATCATGTGCAAGATTATTAATCCGAACTGGTAAACAATATTGGTAAACGAAGTGACATCATGCTCATCGGAATAATCGGAGCTCCAAACAAGGGAAAGAGCACGCTTTTCTCAGCGATAACCATGGCGGAAGTTGCAATAGCGAATTATCCTTTTACCACTATAGACCCGAATAAGGGAGTTGCTTACGTTTCTAAGGAATGCGTTGACAAGGAGCTTAAAGTCAAATGCAATCCATCCAATTCTTTGTGCAAAGACGGCACCCGTTTTCTTCCTATTAACGTTGTGGATGTCGCAGGCCTCGTTCCAGGAGCCCACTTGGGAAAGGGAATGGGTAACCAGTTCATAAACGACGCAATTGCCGCAGACGTGTTGCTGCAAGTAGTTGATCTTAGCGGCAAGACCGACCTTAACGGTAATGCATGTGATTATTCAGATCCTGCAGATGAAGTTCGCATGATAGAAGAAGAGCTTTCATTCTGGCTTGCAGGCATAATAACCAAGCACATGCCTGAACTATCCAGGAGCGATGATGGGGTTGAAGCACTCATGAATGTGCTTTCAAGCCTGAAGATAAAGAAAGAGCAAGTTGAGAAAGCGATTAACGATTCCGCACTGTCAAGTTCCCACATGAAATGGAACGATACAGACGCGAAGGAATTCGCAAGCGCATTGCTTAAACTCAGCAAACCAATAGTAGTAGTTGCAAACAAGGCAGATCAAGCACCTAAAGAGGCATTCGACAACCTGAAATCAAGGTTGGAAGGGCATTTGGTGGTGAAATGCTCCGCAGCACTTGAGCTC
>JAJYJW010000032.1:0-1857 GCA_021789155.1 Microcaldota archaeon | reverse complement strand
GGATCAAAATCCTTCAATATACTCGGCAATCCAAGCTCAGAGCAGGAAACCGCATTGAAATACATGCAGAACTTCATACAAACCAATGGCACCGGAGTTCAAGACGTACTCAATGCAGCAGTTTACGGAATATTGAAGCTCATCGTAGCATATCCCGTAGAAGACGAAAACAAGTACACGAACCATTATGGCGATGTTTTGCCTGATGCGTATCTTGTCCCAGAAGGAACAACAGCGCAGCAGTTCGCAGCATACATACATTCAGACCTGGCGAAGCACATGCTGTATGCGATAAACGCGAAGACAAAGCTTAGGATAGGAAAGGATTACGTATTGAAGGACAATGACGTATTGAAAATAGTTAGCGCTGCGAAATGAATACTGTATCTATAGAAGGTATAAATATCATGGAAAACAAATAAATGTGAGCAGGTAAGTGATGAGAGAAATTAGATAATGATTGCTACAAGATGATTTGATAAGTATCTAATCCGCTGATACTTGCATAAAAATGAGTTGAACAAACTAGTTATTGATGTTTCACTACAGATTTGAATGAATCGTTCAAGATGTCCATAGTATAATTTATTTCGTCTTCGGTTATAACTATTGGCGGTTTGATGCTAATTACATTGTCTTTTCCTTCGTCTGTAGTTGGCATGTTCACTAATAGCCCCATTTTTAGTGCTTCTCTATAGATTTTCATCCCTATGTCCATGTCCCTACTTCCATCTTTTTTAACGAATTCGAGACCCAATATGAGGCCAATTCCTCTCACGTCGCCAAGTATCTCATATTCGTCCTTCATTTCAGTAAGACGTTTGATAAACAATTGGTGCTTCTTTTGGACAGTACTCATTATTCCAGATGTTTTCAGATACTTTATATTCGCCATTGCTACTGCACATCCAAGTGCTTGGGCGCCAAAGGTGTATTCGCTAATTCCAGGTTCAAGTATATCATATTTTTCTTTAAATACTGTAGCAGATAATGCTGGAAATCCTGCAGTCAATCCTTTTGCTAGAGTTATTATATCTGGTTTTATTTTGTAAATACTCGAAAGGAACATGCTGCCGCACCATCCGAATGCCGTTTGTACTTCGTCAACTATTAGGGTAATGTCGTTTTCGTTACATACTCTTTCGATGCCTTTAACAAACGTTTGGGGTTGAACCAAGATACCTGCATCAAACAAAACCAACTCTGTTATCACTCCAGATATATCGCCTCGAGATTCCACAATATCTTTGAATTCATCGACCTTCGTTTTCGCATATTCGTCTATAGAAAGCGCTTGAGGCCTCCTGAATGTATTGCATGCGCGCATGAACACAAAATTTCCTGATCCCCCTAAATAGGGTTCCTTTCCGAAATGCTCTCCCGATGCGCTTATGGTTTCTGCTGAAACTCCGAGGTGGCTTCCAAGCATCGATACTATGTTCGCTTTCTTAAGCCTATTTTTGCTCAAATAATACTTTCTAGCTCGTTTGAATGCGTCTTCGTTCGCGTCACTTCCATTGCACATCTGCAAATTCACTTTTGATGGAGAATTTGGTGCCAAGTGTGCAAGCGCAACAGATAAATCGCATACGTACTTGTTTTCAAATCTCGGAGATGAATAATAGGGAAAATCCTTTTTCTTGAAGAAAGCATTCAGTGCATCAGTGACAATGGGGTGATTATGACCAAGATTTAGATTGAGTGTCTGAGAGGTAAGGTCAAAAAATTTATTTCCAGATTTATCATACACCTCTATTCCTCGTCCCGTTACTAATTCAGGACCTTCAGGATACATGTTCTTTGATAGGTACCTTTTATTGTTTACCATTTCATCAACTAAACAATGGGGTCACATTT
>JAJYJW010000018.1 GCA_021789155.1 Microcaldota archaeon | reverse complement strand
TCTCGGTTTGACCATGTCGAGGTTTATCAGGTTCTCGTGCAAACATAGGATAATACCTGCTATCATGAGTACGAATACGTCGACAAAATAAAGCGTGGTCGAAAAGCTGAAGAAATGTATGTAATTTATGAAATATGATTCCGCCCAAAGCATCATCGGGGGAAATGCAAGCCCGAACGTGAAACCTATAACTCCCTTTTCGAAGGCGTTCAGTTTCGTCTTGTTGAGCATTCCGAATGCGAGCGGTAATCCAGGCGCAATTATACTAAGCAGTATTATTAGCATAGTCAGCAGTAGAGCCATGTTAAACACTTAGAAGTATATCACATCTATTTTGAACTATTATAAACGTTTTGCACAGGTTGCATCTGTCGCCATTTCATAATACGTTGCTGCAATTGGTAGCGCTGTTCTGAAAGATGCATTTATGGTAGCGCAGAGCGAACCTTGGTTCTTAATGTTTCCCTTCAATTCTTATGCGTGATTTGCATGAGCGATATGGAACACGTGAGAAACGAAGATCCTGAGGTATTCAAAGCTATGGAAGCGGAATTGACTCGGCAAAGGGACGGCTTGGAGATGATACCTTCGGAGAATTTCACCAGCATGGCGGTTCTTGAGGCAAGCGGCAGCGTATTAACGAATAAATATTCCGAGGGATATCCGAAGAAGAGGTATTATGGCGGGAACGAGTTCATAGACGAGATAGAGACTCTCGCGATAGAACGGGCGAAGAAGTTGTTCAAGGTGCCGTATGCAAACGTGCAGCCTTATTCCGGATCTCCGGCAAACATGGCGGTGTATCTTGCGGTGTGCAAGCCAGGTGACACCATAATGGGGTTGAATCTTAGCGACGGCGGCCATCTTACTCATGGATGGAAGACGAGCGAAACCGGCCAGCTCTTCAAGAGCGTTCCGTATCATGTTGACAAGCAGGGCTTGATAGACGTGGAAGAAGTGAGGAAACTTGCGATGGAAAACAAGCCTAAGCTTATCTGGATCGGAGCAACCGCATACACAATGTCTCTTCCGTTCGCGGAATTCGCTAAAATAGCAGACGAAGTAGGCGCATATCTTGCCGCGGACATCTCCCACATAGCCGGATTGGTCGCTGCAGGCGTGCATGAAAGCCCAGTAAATCACGTGCACATAGTGACAAGCACAACGCACAAAACCCTCAGGGGGCCAAGAGGCGCTATAATAATGGTCACCGATAAGGGCATTGCAAAGGATCCGCTATTGGCAGAGAAAATAGACAAGACCATATTTCCCGGATTGCAGGGCGGACCACACGATCATACTACTGCTGGAATAGCGATAGCTCTTCTAGAGGCGTCGAAGCCCGAATTCAAGGAGTATTGCACGCAGATAGTAAAGAATTCTAAGGCTCTTGCGCAAGCTCTTTCAGCAGAAGGCATAAAACTGGTTTCAAACGGAACCGAGAATCACATGCTCCTCATAGACCTGACTCCATTCGGCAAGGGCAAGGGTGTTTTCGTGCAGGAAGCGCTCGACGCCGCTGGCATCACAACGAACAAGAATACAATACCTAACGAGCCATCCTCGCCATTCTACCCAAGTGGGATAAGGCTTGGGACTCCGGCGCTTACTACAAGGGGAATGAAAGAGGAGGAGATGAAAGCGATAGCGAAGATGCTCTCAACGGTAATAAAAGAGGTAAAGGATAGAGAATTGCCGGAAGACAAGGAAGAGCGCACTGCGTATCTAGCGAAATTCAGACAAGAATTGCTTTCAAACAAAAAAGTCGAAGAGATAAGGAAAGAGGTAAGGGCAATGTGCGCAAAATTCCCGTTGTACGAAGGTATGGAGCTTTAGCTCCTACCTTGCAAAGCATTCTTCTTCTGAGCAATCCTTATTTCCGAATTCAACCTTCCAAGTACAGTGTGGCTCATGTCCATAAATTTCATGTGCTTCGCTATCGATGGATGTATGCCCTGCAGTTTAACATACGCATCCTGCATCAAGGCCCTGTAATCTGGATGGCCTCCGGGCGCGCTCCTGAGCTCTAGCATGTGGAACATTTGGCGTGCGTTTAACTCATAAGTCCATTTGATGTCAAAGCCGAAAGTCACCACGTATTGCGCCTGAGCCCCAATCTTTTCCTTTATCTTGTCGTGCAATTCGATTACGCGAGCCATCTTCGCATGATAATCGTCTGCTATGCCTATGGTTTCATACTCCTTCCTGATGTTGTATCCGAAATTGGTCGTGAATTCCGTTCTCCTCTGCGTGCCTACCCTGTGCCTTTGTATGTCGCGGTATATCCCGATTCTTCCCGTAAACCCAAGCTTGTAACGTATGCCTTCAAGCGCCCTTCCCGGCCTATGTCGCCTGTTTCCGCGGTTTCCTATGTATGCAGATAAAATTCCCTCGTTTATTTTCTCGTCGTTCGTCATCGCGGTTTTGTAAGCAGCATCATACGATTCTGCGGCATCGTTCGTAAACAATAAATCTGCGCATGCAGTCGCAACCGCCACCTTATCTGAATTCAGCGTGTCTTTCCCAGTGTAATCCAGAATATCCACTTTTCCGCCGCTTCCGCGTTTTCTCGGTTCGGGGCCTATGATTTTCGCATCTTTTATCGCGGCTATCGTGTTGCGCTCAGAATTGGACAAATATTCCTGATGCTCCATTCCATGTTTCTCCTTTGTTCTCTTGACTAGAGATGGCACCATTTTCGAAAGCTCCCCATGCAGTCTGTTGGCTATCCATCTGCATTCTCCGAGAGGGGAAGCGAGCATCTTGTTAATCATTCCTTCGTAAACTCTTGCGTTGGCGTTTATTCCCACATGCGTTAACGTGCTCATCGGCAGATAATCCCTCATGAAATCCAGGGCGTTCGCTTTTATTGCGTTGCCGTATGCCTTTTCAAGATCCGCTCCAGACAATCCGTATTCCTCTTCCATGTTATTGCTCAATTCTGTTGGTTTCACTACCGCACTTCCTATCCTGAATTTCTGCTCTTCGAACGGGTTGACCTCTTTAAGATAACTTGCCATTTCCTCTGTGTGATTAACATATGAGTCGAAAAGACCGCGCATAAGCTGCACGTATTCATCTGCATATCTTGAGTCCATTATTTCCCTGTCCTTGTAGTACATGTACTCTCCGTTGCTCAGCTTCTTGTCGAATGAAACGTATCTGGTTGATTTTTCAATGAAAGAGCCGAACCTATTGTCTTCGAGATGCTTCGCTGCAACGTTAGATATGAATTCGCACGATGCGGGTATGCCGCCTGCCATTTCCTGTATGGAGTCATCGCCATAATCAACTAGCCACGATTCGAAGAATTCCCTTCCGCGATTCTTGTTTGGGTAGAACTCCTTGAGGAATAATTCTCTCCCAGTGAAAGAGGTTCTACTATATCTAGAAAGCAACGCGCCCGCCTGTTCGGGCATGAAAGCACCGTATATCTTCCATCCGAATATGTTGCGGTCTATGTTCGTTACGTAATCATTTAGTATATTCGCATCCTCGTCACTGTAAGTTGCGGTGTCTATCCCTTCCGCTCCCTCCCAGAACTCTACATTGCTAGTAACCGACATGGTATCACGTATTATCCAGAGAGAAATTATTTATAACTCTCAAACATGAGTCTTTACTTTCTTGCAGCTGTTCCCGCGCTAAAACCAGAGTTCGTTAACCTCCTGACGTATGGCTTGGAAAATTTATATACCTAAACAATACATAAAAAAATAAATCAACGATTTTATGCCTAAACTTATACCAAACGACGAGCGCGCCCGTTTGAAGAATACGATGCTTAAAACCCTAAGCGTAAACGGCAGGATAGATTTCGATGCGCTTGCGAAGGAAACTCATTCTAAGAAGATGCGCGTTTACCAGCTGCTCAAGGAACTAGTAGAGGAATATAACCTTAGATTCGTGCCCGAACTCAACATTGACGAGATATGGAAATACGAATACATGAGAATGAGCGCGCACAAATCAACCAAGAGGGAGCTGCGAGAGGAAACGATCGAAAGAATCCCCGACATGGGTTTCGAGGAGTACGTGATAATGCTCAAGTTCCATAACGACGTTCCTTCAAGCGAGGAACTGATCAAGGCGGTTGGGGATTCCCCAATACCGCAATTCATGGCAAGGCTGAAAGGAGGCAAGCGGCAGGTGCTGATATACGCTCTTGCCAGGAGGTTCCGCGACATTACCATATTTGCTGATAAGATTGCTGTTTTCCTGAAAGATTACAAGGTTTCCTTTTATCTTTCGAGGGCGCTTACCGAATTCGGCTTTTTCCCGGTTACCGACAAGTTCATAGAAACGTTGATGATACACGATTCGTATAAACAACTGTTGCTCGGGTTGAATAAGAACGGCAGGGAGCACCTTAACATAATAGCAAAGAAGGGCGGGATAAAGCCGGAGAACATGTCGTATGCGATGGAGCGTTTGATGCAGGCAGACATGCTGAAGCGCATAACCTACTACGAGAACGAGCCTAAGAACGTGATAAACGCGATGATAACAGGAGTTGTAACCGAGATGTGCAAATACAGGGAGAACAAGGACAAATGGTTTCTTTCGATGGTGAACAAATATTTCGCGACGCATTGCGAATACGTATACATGTGCGATCTGTCGAGCCCGTATTCGATAATGATAATAGCATCGTTCAAGAGCAACTCGGATCTCGAAGCACTGATAGCGACACTCAAAAAGGATCTGCAGGGCATGAAGATAAGCTACATGCAGATGACCGAAACGCTTATCGGAAACCTCGGCATACGCGATTTCGACCTGAGATATTCTGCAATATACGATTGGCTCGCAAGGAAGAAGCTCGTTCCGATGTTCAACAAAAGAAAGGCGATAAACTTTTGATCAAAGGGTAAGCAACGCGGCACATAGCATTTTCGATGCGTGTGCGCTACCCCTGAAGTCGTCATGCGGCATTGTACTGGTCCTCCTTACGGATACGGTGGGACAGTTATCTATAAGCGACGCAATTAACGTGCATCCCCCGAAACTTTTTACCCTTTCCATACTCTTTACCCTCGCTACTACTTCTTCATACACCATTATAAAATAATCCCTACTTAGAATATAAAAGCCTTGAAATAGAATATAATGAGGTGATGTAATTGCCGAACAAGAGCGTTGCCATAATAGGCGCTGGTACAGCAGGGTTGATACTAGCCAAGCGCTTGGCCAAAGCCGGAATAGACACCACGATATATGATCAAAAAGGCAGACCTGGATTTCCTGTTAGGGCTTCCGGAATACTTTCAATAACTGGTCTTAGCACTCTAGGGATAGAATACGAAGACGCGATAACCAATACTTTACATGGGGCAGTACTCAATTTCGGGAAGAAGAGCGTAAGGATCCGCGCGAAAAAGCCAATAGCACACATTTTGGATAGGCTCAAGCTTAACGAGATATGCATGAAGGAAGCAGTATCTGCGGGCGCAAAGGTGCGCACGAATACGCGCATAGAACCCGAAAAGTTGGATGATCTTGCAGCAAACAACATAATTGTTGGGGCAGACGGGGCGGTATCCATCGTCGCAAGCCACTTCAAATTCCCTCCGATAACAAGGCACGTGCTGACATATAGAACTGAACATGCGTACGCTAGGGAAGAGCAGGACATGGTTGAACTGTTCTTCGATAATAACATGGCGAAAGGGTTCTTCGGATGGCTAAGCCCTAACTCATCTGACGTTACCGAATTGGGAATAGGCGTTCTTAGCGGCAAGGACAACAGCAAGGCATGCTTCGGCAGGTTCATCGAAAAACCGGAGATTAAGGGCGTAGCAGCGGCAAGAATATTGGATAGCGGCGCAAGCATGATACCCACAGAACTTAGGAAAAGGTTCGTTCACGAAAAGGACGAGGTGCTCCTTGTAGGAGATGCCGCGGGCCAAGTCAAGCCCACCACCGGTGGCGGCATAATATTCGGAGGAAACGGTGCAGTAGTAGCAGCGAATACAATAATAAACTACACGAAAGGCAATGCGAGGCTCAGGGATTACGAGAAAAAGTGGCGTTCAGAATTCGGAAAAGAGGTAAGGATGCACAACATAATCTATTCATTGTATTCAAAGATGAATACGAAGGGAATGGAGATAATAGCGAGTGCCATGAACAAGACCAGATTCAACGAGTTCCTTTCAGAATACGGAGACATGGACAGGCCAAGCATAATACTGCGCAGGCTGTTCCTCAGGCCTTTTTCCAGAAGTTAATCCTTTTTCTCTTCTTCGTTGCCCTTGTTTTCTATTAATTTCTTCCCCAGTTCCTCTCTGGTTTTGAGCGTTTTCTGCATTTTATCGAGATCCTCTTTGGGAAGAACCTTGCTCAGTATGTATTGCGAATAATCTACGGAAATGTTCGACAATGACAATATTATAGATTGCAATTCTGGTATTTTGAGGACTAGCTCCTTCTCGGGTTTTATTATTTCAACACCAGCAGGCGCGAAGTTGAATGCGACGTTCACCATCGCTGACAAGTCCTTGAAGAGGGTTACTGCTTGTGCGTTGGTGCTGTAAACGTCATCGAGCTGTATCGGTTCGTCTATCGAACCGTAGCAGTAAACCACCCCTGCGCTTTTCAGTATCTTGTTGCTTATCAAATCCGTCATCAATGGCTGCAAATCCTCCTTCTTGTCGCTTTGCATGTCGAAATACAATTTTGCAAGTATGCCTCCGTTTTCTATGGTTTTCCTTGTAGTCTCTTCAACTTCATCTTTGCCCATGTTCATCCCTTTATCTGTTCAATGCATTCCTGTGCGGAAAGCAGTTCCTCGTTGCCGCTTAGCATGTCCCTAAGCTTTATCTTGTTCAGCGTCTTTTCCTGTTCCCCTATTATTGCAACGTACCTTATGCCGAGAGCATTGGCGTAATCTAGCTGCTTTGATATGCTTCTTGTAGTTATGTTCAAATCCGAATATATACCTGCGCTTCTCGAGGCATTTGCAAACCCGAGCGCATAATCATAGGTGTCGTCGCCAATTGTCGCAATGTAGAGCTTCGCATAGCTCTTCGTGGCGAAATCGCTTTTCACAACATCCATTACCCTATCTATTCCAAGGGTGCTCCCTACCGCAGGCACCTCCTTCTTCGCGAATATGCCTATCAGCTTATCATATCTGCCGCCGCCACCCAAGCTTGGCAGTCTCTTTCCATTCTCGAAAGGTATGAACTCCCATACCATTCCAGTATAGTAATCTATTCCGCGAGCAAGCGACAGGTCGAGCACGATCTTGCTTCCAAGCGCGTAAGTTTCAAGAAGGGTCATGAGTTTCCTGATCTTTTCTACTTCTCCTTTTATCGAGGGTATATTCGCAATTAGCGTTTCTATCTTTTTCTCGTTGTCCTGCTCTTGCGTTATGAATTCGACGAGTTTTCTAGAGGTATTGCCTTCCACCCCGAGTGCGCTTATCCTGTTTATCAATTCATCGATGCCTATCTTGTGCATCTTGTCTATTGTGCGAATAACCCCGATGTGCTTATCTTCGGGGATGTTGAAAAAGGTAAGTATGCCGTTGAGTATCACTCTGCTGTTTATCGTCAGTTCGTAATCGTTTATGCCAAGTTCGCCCAGCGCTATGCTTTCGGCAGCAAGTATCTCGCTCTCGCTTTCTATGGCGTCGCTTCCAACTATGTCTATATCTGCCTGAACGAATTCCCTATAGCGCATCCTCTGGGGTTCTTCCTTCCTCCACGATCTCGATATATGGTAACGCCTGAATGGCATCGGCATGCTCGTATTCCCTGCCACGAATCTTGCCAGAGGTATGGTAAGATCATATCGCAACGCGAAATCCTCGCCTTCTATTTTGAATAGTTCCTTTACGGCGTCTTCCCCATATGCTTTCGCGCTCAGCACTTCCACTTTTTCCACTGCTGGCGTTTCTATGGGATAGAACCCGAATCTCTTGAATACCTCCTCTATCACTCTGGCAATTCTCATCCTTTCTATGGTAACTTCAGGGCTGAAATCCCTGAATCCTCGAGGCGTTCCAAGTTCCATTCGGTATCACATCATATGTTCTGTCCAAGCCATTTCCTGAAGCTCTCTTTCGGCACTGCTCCGACAATCTGCGCTTTTATCGTTCCGTTTTCGAATATCAGGCACGTTGGTATGGACATGATCCCGAATTTCTCGGATATCTCCTGGTTCTCGTCTACATTGACCTTGAAGAAAGCCGCCTTTTCTTCAGTGTATTCCTTGCTAACCTCATCTATTATAGGCGAAAATATCCTGCATGGACCGCACCATTCTGCCCAGAAATCTATGATAACAGGTACTTTAGACTTGAGCACCTTTGCTTCAAACTCGTTTTGTTCCAAATCAGATACCGCCATGTAAACCCTTTAATAACCAATCTTTATTACACGCAAACTATATATTTGTGTTCAACAACTATTTTGTCATAAAGCTAACAACCGCAAACCGCACGTTTTTATAACTGATGATAAAATGTCCGAATCGTCCATTGCCTATGTATCTATTCTATTGCTGATAGGTTCGATGTTCGTAAGCGCGGTTTACAATGCAATACCTACGCAGCCAATAGTCACGGTACAGGGCTCGCAGGCCCAGGTGCAGCAAACCAATGCATCAACCATAGCGCAGGCGGTCAACACCCAACTGTGCGGATTCGTGGATAACATAAGAACTGTGGTTGGCGTCGTGTCACTGATAATGTTTCTATTCGGAGCGGTAATATACGGAATAGGCCACCTTCTGCCAAATGCGGGAAAGTTCAAGGACAACGCACAGGGGTGGGCCATGAACATGCTTATGGGTGCGATATTGGGAATAATCCTCGTGCTTGCAGCACCGTTCGTTATTAACGCGATATTGGGCATAGCGAAATTGCTCGGAGGTTCAGCGCTTTCATCTGTTACTTGCTGACAGTGCCGCGCTCTACTTTTTATTTGTATCATTCTAATTGTTAATCATGTCAAGCATCATCGAGGACGCATTCGAAACGTATTACACTAATTCAAAGCTAGTGGCTCTGTTTTCCGTGCCTTTCATAGCATCGCTTGCTATCCCTCTGCTCGCTCCTCTTCCCACATACATAGCGTTGGGCGCTGTGTTCCTAAGAAGCGCAACCGCGTATCAGAATTTGGATCTGACTGCAATCCTGAGCATAGTGCTTTCCGGAGTAATATCCCTGATATTCCTCGCATTCTCCATGGTGCTCATAAGCCTTATAGTGAAATCGAAGCGTACGTTGGAGAGCAACAAACGTTCGGTGTTGCTTCAGATAGAGAGCTACACTTCAAGATTGTTCATGGTGTTCCTGGCGTATGCGATACTGATATATGCTGCTAGCATATTCACGTATTCATTCGGTCAGTCCAGTGCGTTCTTCGTCGACCTCGTGAGCATGGTGCTGTTCGTACCCCTATTCTATCTTCCGGGAAACGTAGTGATAGCGAACAAGAGAACCATAAGGGCGCTGAAAGACAGTCTTAAGATGGCATTCGCATATCCTTCGTATCTGCTGCTCTGGGCAGTTATCGCGGTTGTCGCGCTCTCAGTCGTGGATTTCGTGTCGATAACTTTCACCGGCACGTTGATGTCAAGGTATCTCGTTCTGGTACTCTCATCGTTCATAGTCCTGCCGTATCTCGCGATATTCCAGGCTGAAGCATACATGAAAACAAATCCGATAATACGAAGCATATGAGTGAGTTTTTGTTAAACTTCGCCATACGCAAGCTATTTAAATATTAAATTGGAATTAGCTAACGTCATATTAGGTGTACTAATGAATAAGTACGTTAACGCTCTCAGGCTAATGGTCATGCTGCCTGTGTTTCTCAGCCTGCTTTCAGTTGTTGCATATTCCCAAACATCACCGCAACAGCTCCTTACTTCACAACTTTGCGGAGTGGTCGAAGGAATAAGAACCGTAATAGGGTTCATAGCATTGGTTATGTTCCTTGTAGGTGGGGTTCTTTATGCCGGAGGTCATTTCATGCCTGCTGCAGGTAACATAAAGTCTAGCATGCAAGGCTGGGCAATGGGTATGATCGTAGGAGGAGTCCTAGGAATAGTGCTCGTAATACTCGCACCATACATAGTAAACACCATAATAAACTTCTCCAGCGCAACAGGGAACACTGGAGGTTCAATAACATCGGTAACCTGCCCTTAATCGGCTATTAGCGAATGGTCAATATGCCAGGTCTTATGTATCATAAGCACTGGCAGCATTTTTTGCTTTTTCTACTTACAATTATAATCTTCTTTGCTATTCCTTTCCTTTACGATCCGGTACTCGCAGCTGTCGGATTCATCCCGTTATCGAACATGATAATGGCATGTTCCGTTTTCGTTTTCGCGTATCTGGCAATAATCAACGAAGGTAAAAACACAAATGGGCTAAAAACCATCATAATCGGTTTCTTGCTTTTCAATCTCATTCTAGTTTACGCGTATACTCCAAGCAGTTCAATGCAAATAGCGATTGGAATGCTCATGGGCCATCTAAAGACAATAGTATTCTTCGGTCTGATCGCACTTTCTACCGTAATGCTCTTCTTTTTGGCAACGTTCTTGCTTAAACAAAATCAAGTTTCATTGGCGGTAGTAATATTCATATTGGGAATACTCATAGTATGCCTGATATACTTGTCGGGGAAAGTATACCTGTCATTCAATGTAAATGACGAGACAACAACCAGTTTCTTCTACTTCAAGCAGTTGATCGCGAACAATCTCTCGGTAAGCGCAGCAAATGCAAATCTTTCCAACGCTTTGAACCATTTGCTTATATCAAACGAATCTGTAGGAACCCTGAGTTATACGATAACTACAAACAACACCTTCGTTACGTCCGTGAATTATCCTGCGCTATTCTTCCTATCGAACGTGCCTTTCTTCATGCTCGCGAATCCCAGAACAATAGCAGGTCTTAAAACAGTTCCAATGCTTTCCGAGGCTGCGGTTTTTCTAATCATCCTACTTTTCGCGTTGTCCTTTTCGATAAAGGAGGAGCATCTGGAAAAACCAAGGCTTGGGGTGCTGCTGCCGATAATTCTCGCTATGGCGATAGGGACGGGCTACATAACTTCAATCAACACTTACGTTATGCTGGCATTGCTCGTGCTTGCATATGCGTATACGGATTCAAAGTATTTCGGCATTCTTATTGGGCTATGCATTTCCATACAGGAACAGCTTTGGCTGCCTTCTCTGCTTCTCCTCATATACAAAACGAATAATTATGGGAAAAAGCAAGGAATAGTGTCGTCATTGCAAGCAATAGCGACGTTTTTCGCGATAAATGCGTTCTTCATGATGCCTAATCCGCTAGAGTTTTTCTCCAACATACTGGTGCCGGTCAAAGCATTCCTATTCCCGTCAGTTGATTCTTTCGTATTCTTCCCGTTGCTCGCGAAGTTCGGCATACCTTTGACCGTAAGTCCGTTCCTGTTTGTTCTGGCAATAGTGGGGGTATGCATAGCCTTCGCTGCAGTGAATAAGAAAAAACTTGTAGGACTGTTCGCTATGCTCCCGTTTTTCGTATTCTCGCATTCGCTTTTCGTCTACTATATGTTCTTCTCGTGCTTTACGATTTTTACGTTTTTCCTGCGTTCGGAAAAGGAGACCAAGTCCGCATGGATATCGAAATATTTGCGCGAGAATCCAAATATTGCGCGCATCTCTCTTGCGACAATAATCCTGATCGGGATGGCCCTAGTTGTTTTCTATCATGCGGAGTACGTTTCAAGATTAAATGTAATCGTTACCAACGCAACGCTTACATACAACGCAATGGCAAAATCTAGTGTATACCGTGCAACATTAACCTACTCCGCAGATTCCAATATGTCCGCAAGCGTGCTTCTCTCCGGAATAAACCCTATAAACGCAGGAACTTATGGGCTGTATAACGTGCATCTATTCAACGATTCCCCGTGCAGCGTAAACTGTTTCATTAACTACAATAGGATAAACTTTTATGAGGGAAATCATACGACCACGATGACCCTGAGCGTAAATACACTCGAAAAGGACAAGCTTGAGGCAGTAATGGCATACTTCTACTACGACCAATATGTCTACTACCCACCGAACTTTACGTACTATACTCCTGAGAATAAAACTGGATGAAAAGAAAATAAAAAAAAAATAAACTAATTGACCATTAAAGAGACGAATAGGATTATTCATCCTCTTCGTCATCAGTCACGTCTTCTTCTTCGTCTCCAAATTCTTCTTCGTCTTCTTCTTCGTCTTCTTCGTCTTCATCTGAAGGTTTCTTTGCCATAAGAACACCTGTGTTATTCTGTATAAAAAGCTATAAAAACCCAACTATATTTTGTGAAACTCACAGAAAAGGTTAATAATAATAAGCACGCTGCAGATGTATTTGCATTATACGGGTGCGTTCGTGATATACCTCAAAGTTCATGATACCGAAAAAGGTACGATAATAGCGATGTGCGACGAGAAGCTAATAGGCACTATATTGAATGAAGGCAAGGCAGTGATAGACCTTGACAAGTATTCCGGATTCTACAAAGGAGATCTAGTGAGCAACGAGGAGGCGCAAGCGTTGATCGAGAATAGCAGCATTTATACTGCTAATATAGTAGGCAAGGAAGCGGTAGACGTATTCGTGCGTTCCGGACTTGCAAAGGAGGAGGAAATAGGCAGCGTGGATGGCGTTCCGTTCGTGCAAGTGTTCAACGTGGAATAGATCTACTTCCTGAGTTTCATTATAGCTTCAGCTATGTCTCCGTTGGTTTCTTCAAGGGTTTTCTTTACCAAATCTAGATTGCTTACTCCGCTCTGTTCTGCGACGGTTCTGATGTCATCGTCATTAATATCTACTTTCACTTCTTTCGCGACGGTGTTCACAGATCCGCTAACCTGAAACGACTTCACGCCTTGCATCTCTATTTGGACAACCTGGGGATTTTCTACCACTATGTTTGAATTGTCGGTTTCTATAACTACCCTAGTGGCACGTATCTCAGTTTGTTTCATGCCCATCTTATCCATCATGCTTTTCAGCGCTCTCGGGTCTATGTTAGGCATCATATAATCATCACGATTCATTTGGTCGTGAATTTATAATTACCTTGCGCAAAGGAAGGGTTAAAATATAGAATAGAATATACAAGATACAAGAGAGGAGCGAATGCCTGCTAATGCGAAACTTCAAAGTGCGATGGAATATCTCATGACGTATGGCTGGGCTATTCTGATAATTGCAGTAGTCCTCGGAGCACTCTTCCAACTAGGTATTTTCAACGCTTCCACTTTCACTCCGAAAGCACCACCTGGCGCATGTCATGTATTCAGACCCAATGGTCCGATGACTACATCATTCATAAATACTCAAGGAATATGCAATGGCGAGCTTCCACAATACGTAGCGAAATTCAACGGTCTGAGTAGCTACATTAATACTGGAACAACCGGGCTCCCCTTAGGAAGTAACCCAAGCTCATTTTCTACGTGGGTATATCCAACGTCTTTCTCAACAAATCCGGTATTGTTCATTTATGGTAGACAGTCTGGAACTAACATGGCGTTATTATTTTTTGACGGTTCAGTGAATCACTTATGCTTTGAAGGAATTTCTGAAGGGTGCATATCAACCCCAGTCTCGTTAAATGCTTGGCATTTCGTAGGATGGTCTTATGGTGGGGGAACAACAGTCACTGTTTATTTAGATGGTTCTTCACAATCTTTCACTATAATTCAACAAAACGTTATACTCAACGCGCAGAATCCTTCAGTTATCGGTGCGTATGGTGGCGCTGCATCTTTTAATTATGAATTTTTCAAAGGCACAGTTTCAAACGCGCAAATATACAATGCGTCATTATCTGCTAACGAAATGAACGCATTGTACAACGAAGGAATAGGCGGCGCACCAATTCAACTCAAGAATTTAGTAGGCTGGTGGCCACTCAATGGTGATACGAAAGACTATTCAGGAAACAACAACAATGGAGTTCCAAGTGGGATTACATTTACGAGTAGCTGGGAATCAGGTTATTCAGCACCTTAAATATCTTTGTTGGTCATTATGGCTGTGTTGAAGAAAAAGAAAACATTGCAATCTGCGATGGAATATCTCATGACGTATGGCTGGGCTATTCTTGTGATTGCGATAGTTCTGGCATCACTAGTACAGCTTGGAGTTCTGAACGTCAATGCGTTTTCCACAAGGGCACAGGGCGGATCATGCCAAGTCTTCCGTCCAAACGGTCCTCTTACTACTGCATTTACGAAGCTTCAAGGCGTGTGCAATAATGAACTGCCGCAGTTAATAGCGAAATTCAACGCCCCCCAGAATGGATGCACTGGAAGTTCGAACCAAGGCGCGACAACGAACAATTTCTACGCGCCAAGTTTCTCAAGTATGACTATAAACTTCTGGTATTACCCTCTAGGCCCTTCTTCAAGCGGATACACCGCGTTTAGCTTAGGGGGATGGTCATGCCAATGGGGATGGGGAAACCTAGAATACAGGCCTTCGGTTCCAGACTGGTACGTCTACAACGGTGTCGGGGGTGCATCATGCTTGCAGCTCGTAGATACCAATGGCAACGGTGTTCTCATGATGCATACGCTGGTCCTTGATGGAAACTCCGGAACCGCATCGATATACGATAACGGAGTATTTTCCAAATCTGCTACATGGGTTGGGCCGATCCCTGCAGGAACATATCTCAATCTTGGGATTTTGACTCAGGGATGTCATGATGCTGCAGACGGCTACATGGCAAACATGCAAATATACAACTCGTCGTTGTCCGCGAATCAAATAGCAACGCTGTACAAGAACGGGATCGGTTCCCCTCCGGTTCAGCTGTCGAATCTAGTTGGCTGGTGGCCACTCAATGGCGACGCAAACGACTATTCGGGTAATGGCTATCATGCACAGATTTACAACAACGTATCATTCACCGAGGCATGGACAAATTACTATCCTCGCTAGCCCAAAAGAGCAGCTGAAATCATTCGCGGCCTGCGGTCGCGCAGGCTTCGTATGCTTTGTCTATGTCTAATGCAAGGTCGTACTCACGCAATTCGTCTGGATTTATCCATCTGTATTCAGTGTGCTCTCCCTCTATAGTTATCTCTGGAAGTTCCTTCAAGATTGCTAGGAAAGGACAGGTAAACCATATCTTCCCTATGCTTTCGTCTACTATGTCAAATGGTTCTCCTGCTATAATCTCAAGAAATTCAGTATCAGCTATGCCGATTTCCTCGCGTATCTCTTCAAGCGCCTTTTTCAAAGGGGGTTCGATTTTATCAAGATAACCGGTTACCGTGCTCCATTTTCCTTTGTACGTTCCAACATTATCGCTTCGCTTGAGAAGGAGCAACTTATCATCATACTTGATAAAAATAGATATGACTGCAGCTTCCTTGCAGCCGGTATAGTTTATCCTCCCATCAGAAAATCTTGGCAAATCCTTAGCGATTTCACGTACGTGCTCAAGAATTTTCTCAACTTCCATGCCTAACATCTAAGCATTTTATTTTAGTATTCCTAACAGTGGACTCTGCGGGAGTCGGACCCGCGACCTCCCGCTTGCAAAGCGGGCGCTCTACCACTGAGCCAAGAGCCCAAAAGCAAGAGTATTATATAGTGCAAGGAATATAAAAGCGAGTGTGGAAATATCCGTTTTCGCCAGTAATCTGTCGAATCGAGTTTCGGCAAAAGATTATTAAGCCTTCTTTCCCGTAAGAATATCGATTGTATGGACATAATAGACGACCTAAAGAAAGGATTTGACATAATGCTTGGACCGTCAAGGCACATACCTAAATCCGGAGGAATCGCAGGAACGTTGAAGTTCTATTATAAAGCGACATTCATACCTTTGTTGCTTGCAGTAGTCTTCGCGTATTTCTTGCATCCTACATTCCCAGGTTTCGGAATGATGAACGGCTACTATGCGCTGGCTAGCTTCACGCTGTCCATGTACCTAATACTGCTGGTTATAGGAGTATGGGTCATAATACCTGTTTCATCTGCAGTCAATGCCTTCGTCTATCACGTTGTAGGCAAATTCTTCCTTAACGTGTGGAAGGGCAAGTACGACGCAACATTCAATGCAACTCTGCTGAGCGCCCTGCCATTTGCGCTTTTAGTGTTCCTATTGCCCATACCTGGAATAAGGGCATTATACCTGTTCTTTGCCGTATTCTGGCACATGATACTGCTCACAATAGCGTTGGCGGTACTGCAAAAAGTGAAGAGGATGGAGGCGTTGTTCGCGCTCTTCACGACATGCGTTGCGGCTTTGCTCGCATTCGCTACAGCAGTTCCATTCTTCGCAATGGCATTCTGGGGCGTATAACCTCATGAGGTATAACGGAATATACAAAGCAGAGAAAGGCCTGATAAAGGTCGCACTGGAGGTGGAAGGAACCACCATCTCCAATGCGATGCTTACCGGCGATTTCTTTTTGTTTCCTGAAGAATACTTAACTAAACTTGAAGGGCTTCTTTTAGGTAGGAAATTCGAACATAACGACGTAAGATCCGTAGTAGAGCAATTCTATCAAAGCGGAATAACCTCACCTGCAGTTACTGTGGATGATTTCATAAGTGCCATAATGGGTGCGAAGATTGAGTGACAAATTCAGGTTTCTCGAGATTGAAAGCAGCGACAACGCGAGGATGAGCCTAGCCACGGAAGAGGCGATTTTTCACGAAGTAATCTCCGGAAGGTCGATGCCGACTTTCAGATTCTACAGGCATAAGAATGCCATAATCTTGGGATGCTTCCAGTTGGCAGAACAGGAAGTCGACATGGATGTTGCAAACAAGAACAAAATACAAATAGTTAAGAGATTCACTGGCGGAGGTGCAGTCTACCACGATCTCGGCAACCTGAATTTTTCGGTTATAACCAAGGATAACTACGGTATTGGAACCAACGTGAAAACCCTGTTTGGGACCATGATTAACGGCGCAGTGAATGCATTTGCCTCTTTGGGTATGAATCCGCAAAGCGGCAAGCTCAACGACGTAACGGTGAACGGAAAGAAGATACTCGGCGCCGCGGCAAGCATAAGGCAGAAAGCAGTTCTTTTCCACGCGGCAACTTTGGTAAATACGAACCTTCCGTTGCTGGCTTCGGTGCTGAAGGTTCCTGGGATAAAGCTCAAGGACAAGGGAGTTGCCACAATACTAGAAAGGGTAACGAACATAAAGGCAGAATCGGGGAAAAACGAACAAGACGTAAGGGAGGCGTTGAAGAAATCTTATTCGGATTTGCTTAACATGGAGCTTGTACCTGGGGAGCTGACCAAAGAGGAAAAAGATCTCGCGCAGAGGCTTTACAATGCGAAATATTCAACGGAGGAATGGAATATGGGCAGGGAACTCCTCCCTGTCTAAATCTGCAGCATGAGGCGCAGACTACCGCTAACCCTTTTATATGTTTCTGTATTTAATAACTACAATTACAAATCCTTAATTTAAGTGCTTTTGATGGGTAAGTTTCCAATAGCAGACGAACAGTTGCTAGGTTCAGTTGTAGTATGCAGAAGATGCAAGGCTAGGAATAAGGTTGGGTCAACCAAATGCAGGAAATGCGGAGGCTCTGCATTAAGGCCAAAGAACAAAGAATTAAGGGTCAAAAAGTAAGCTGTTTCTAAAGGTGTAATTAATGGTAGATTTAAATCCAGTAGAAAAATTGATAGTAAAGTCAATGCAGGAATTGGGTGCGACGAAGGAAGATTCTCTAAAGACTGCTGATGATATAGCTAAGAAATGTAGCAGGCCGAAGAGCATGGTCACTAACGCACTTGTAATGCTTTCCCAAAAAGGCATAATAAAAAGAGTTGCAAGGGAAAAGGCGGCAGGCTATTACATAACTCAGTCTATCCAGGTGTAAGTCCGTGGAGCAGGATTCAATAGAATTTCTTGCTAAGTACGGTTCGTGGGTTTCCATAAAGAAACTATTAATTGACGAGAGCACCAAGCCCGAGGAAGTGGTATTCCATTTGGCTCTGATTCGCGAGAACATAGACAGGAAGGCATTCGAATTCCTTGGTTTGGATACAAATGTACTTGATAGCGCGGCATCGCAAGTCGCAGGTTCCGGAAGAAAGAGCTACAAGAGTCTTGCTGAGGCATTGACTAAATTCGGCGCAGCAGATACGAAAGACGTGATAGAAAAGGCATGCAAAGGCAAGGAAGAGCTGAAGGAATTCGCGGCTACTTATCTGTTCAGGGCAGTAGTCAAGAACTTCGGATTCGATTTCGACATTAACCAGCAAATGATGTCCAAGGTGTATCCAGATCTAAAGGTGAAAAAACCTCCTGGCAGGCAGGCAAAGCGCTGAACTGCGCTTTCTTGTCCTTATTGTTTTATTATCCTTCTTCTTCAAATTAGATACTTGCAGGGGAGTTCTGCTAGCTTGGTTAGGCTTCCAGGTTTGGG
>JAJYJW010000001.1 GCA_021789155.1 Microcaldota archaeon | reverse complement strand
GGAAAGTTGCCATTGTCTGTGCACTGCTGCCCACAACGTAAGTTTTGCCGGGCTTGCATCTTTCAAGATATTCCAGCGCCTGCCAAAAGTCCGCGTGATCGCTAAGGGGAAACTGAACGTCAGTGCCGAATTTGAATATTTTCGCGAAACCCGTTGCTACTGCGGTGAAAAGCCTGTATGCGGTATTGTTTGAAACATCAGACTTTATCGCTCTCGTTGAACTTGCATCAGTTATGTAAACATCGTACGCGGAGCTACCTTGAACGTATTCCGCGAATTCCAAGCTTACACCCAATTCCTTGTACTTTTCGCTCACTCTAGCGATTTTACTGCTTACTGCGGGCATTATGCCAATTGAATTCATTATGTAGATAAGTTCCTGCGCCTTTCCAAGGGCGTGCGCCTCGAATAGTACGTGCCCGATTTTTGTCTTAGAGTCCACGAATGCCTTTATCGCGTCTATTACCTCATCTCTTTCCTCGAATTTTATCTTTGGGGATGGATAAGTTGAATCCATTATCGCTATGTCAGCGTGTTCTATCCGAATCTTCGGCGCAACCTTCGAATCCTGCATAAGGTAATCGCCAGTATACACCATCTTCGTATCGTCGTCTTTGCAAAGTATCTGCTTTGCGCCAAGCACGTGCCCTGCATCCAAAAGCGAAACCCCTTCTGGTACTGATGCAACGTTTGGCTTGATTCCATATCGGGTTTCAACAAGGGCACCGGTCTCAACACTGGCTACAATCTCTTTACTAGACCTCGCCATATTCGTATGATCCGAATGCGCGTGAGATACGAAATTCAATCGCTCGGTTCCACATCCGAAATCTATTGAAAATTTGTAGTTGTCAATGTGCAGGTCCACCGTGTCGCCGAGCAAATTTACCATGAAAAACTTATAAACTGCTCTGCATGCGGAACATGCACCTGAAAACGTTTATCGGCTTAGCTATAAATATCGAGTTTGGCTTGTTTTATGCTGTTTAACGGGTTGATTGGAGATACCGATGGACGCAGTAAAGCAGAGAAACAAAGAGGTATACGAAGGAACAGTGAACATGCTCTTAAAGTACAAAAATCTAGAATATAACCGAGATTCGCGCATATCCCTTTTCGGGAGGGATAAGGAAGAGATCATGGAGAGCTTCAGAAAGGAGCAGCTCAAGATAATAAAACGGGATTATGAAAACAAAGAACATCTTATTGCGCTCTTGGGAGAGGCATTGGTGGTTAAGTTCTTCATTCTAGAGCATGGCAGCTTAGATTCTGCCATGGCATATTATATGGAGCAGGAGGAACAGTCCTCTACTTCCCATACATGACGTCTTCGTCCGCTCTCTTGTAATCGTTTATCTCCTTCTCCTCGAACCAGACTTTAATCTCGCGTTCTGCCTGCTCTGCATTCTCTGAAACGTGTACTACGTTTCTTCCGGATCTGTCGTTTTTATCTGCAAGTGCATAAGTATCGCTTGAGTACATTCCCCTTATAGTAGAAGGATCTGCCTTTCTCGGCTCAGTTGCACCCGCGAGTTTTCTCGCTATCTCGTTGCATGCATTTCCCTCGAATACCATTGCCACTATGGGAGATCTCGACAATTCTCTCATTAACTGGTTCCTAACCCTCTCGCCTATCTGGATCTCTGTTTCTGGCAATTCGATTCCCTTTTCCTTCGCTGAACTCTTGGCTTTGGTGCCTAGAGCGAGCAACCACTTCTCATCATATATGTAATGCTTGCTCACGGTTTCGCTGGTTGGCTTGAGCATTTTCAATGCAACTACCTTAAGACCGGTATCCTCAAACTTCGAGATGACCTTCCCTATCAATGCCCTTTCGACTCCGTCAGGCTTTATTAATACTAATGCTTTTTCCATAATAATCATGATTTTATTGCGTTCTTCTAAGCTATAAATTTATCCGAATGAAACTCAAGGAATATAAGATTTGGTTGAGAAACTGAATAGGTAATGCGCATGATAAGGCAGCCCATAATAAGTGTTATGGGCCATGTTGACCATGGCAAAACCTCCCTGCTTGACAAGATAAGGAGCACTGCAATAGCTAACAAGGAAGAGGGAGGCATAACACAGCATATAGGAGCAAGCGAAGTTCCAATAGACGTCATAAACAAGATATGCGGCAACGCGCTGAAGAACTTCGGGATAAAGATAACCATACCTGGATTGCTCTTCATAGACCTTCCCGGGCACGAGGCTTTCACGAATCTGAGGAAAAGGGGAGGAAGCGTTTCCGATCTCGCGTTGCTGGTTGTTGATGTTACAAAGAACTTTGAGCCGCAAACTTACGAGGCAATAGAGATACTAAAAGAATACAAAACTCCATTCATAGTGGTAGCTAACAAGATCGATTTGATAAATGGATGGAAGAGCAACACAACTTACAGCTTTGCGGAAAGTGTAGCAAAGCAAAACAGAACAGTAACTGAGGATTTGGAATCTAGGATATATGAAATAATAGGAAAACTCTCAGAGCTTGGAATTAACAGCGAGCGCTATGACAGAGTTACGAACTTCCAAAAAGAGGTAATGATAGTGCCTTTGAGCGCAAAGAGCGGGGAGGGCATTGCGGAATTACTCCTTTATGCTACGGGATTGGCGCAGAAATTCCTTGAGGAAAGACTCAGCATAGAGGTAAGCGGACCGGGAATAGGCAGCATCCTAGAAAAGAAAGAGGAGAAAGGGCTCGGAACCATAATAGACGTCATATTATACAACGGAACCCTTAACGTTAACGACAAGATCGCGTTTGCAACGCAAAACGGCATAGGAACCGCTAAAATAAAGGCGATCCTCCGGCAGAAAAAGCTTCAGGAATTGCGTGATCCCTCGAGTAAATTTGACTCGTATGACGAAGTATCGGCAGCTGCAGGAATAAGGATAAGTGGTAGCGGACTTGAAGATGCGCTTCCCGGGTCTATGCTCGTATCTACGAAATTCCCGAATTACGAAAAGGAGATCAAAAGCGGACTTGACGAAGCGTTTGCGATTGAAAAAACAGGCATAGTGCTCAAGACAGACACTATCGGAAGCATGGAAGCCATCTCGAAGCTGCTTGCTAGCGTAGGAGTTAAGATAAGCAAAAAAGGCTTAGGGAAGGTGACAAAAAGGGACGTGCTTGATGCTTATTCGCTCAAGGCAGTGGATAAATACAGCGCGGTGGTTCTATCTTTCAACGTCAACGTTGAAGAGGAAGCTGAGTCGGAAAGCAGCATGACGGGAGTAAAGATAATGAACGAGAGCATAATATACAAGGTCATTGACGATTACAAGGAATGGGCTGCGGGGGAAAAGGAACGTGAAAAAGGGGACGCTGAGAAAACCATAGTATTTCCGGGATTGATAAAGGTCATTCCGAACACGTGCTTTAGGGTATCACACCCTGCAGTATTCGGCGTTGACGTTGAAATAGGCAGGATAAAGGAAGGCTACGTGTTGATAGACGAAGAAGGGAAACGGGTAGGAAAGCTTGCTGGAGTGCAGAATAATGGGGTTGCGCTGAAGGAAGCGAAAAAAGGGGAAAGCGTTGCCGTGTCTGTTGACGGCGCAACATTCGGGCGCGGGATAAAGGAGCATATGGAGATGTACGTTCTGGTAGATTATGACAGCGAGCAATTACTTAAAACGAGATTTTCCGATCTGATAGACGCAGACGAAAAATCATTGCTCGAACGGATAATTGAGATAAGAAAGGCGATGAAGTGAGCGCCGAATACGCCATAGACGGAAGCAAGATTAAAACTAGGGCGGGAGAGATAAGCTACAGCGTGATACGCGGCAGATACACGAAACTTTATTTTGATGATTGGAACGAGTTGTCGATAACTACTGCAAATCCAGTGATAGACAACGTCAACCAAATAATTGCGAGGCATATTCGTTGGATAGAAAGCAACTCCGTGAAACTTCGTGATAAAGTCAAACTAGTGAATGCGAATGGCATACTGCATATGGGCATGAGGCATAGTGCGCATTTTGCATATGGTGCTGATGGCGTAGAGATAATTGGAAACACGATATTCGTATCTGGAAAAGACAAAGAAAGATGCGCACGCAATCTGATAGATTTCATAGCCAACGAAAGCGAAACCGAGTGTAAACGCATAGCCGAGGAATTGAAGGTTTCGATGAACGTGGAGTTCTCGCAGATAAGAATGCTCAATGCGTCATCTATGTGGGGTTCGTGCTCGCACTCCAAAACAATAAAGATAAACTCGCTCGTTTGCATGCTGCCCAAAGATCTCATGAGATATGTGGTATGCCATGAGATGGCGCATCTTAAACACATGAACCATTCGAAGAGTTTCTGGAAAGAGGTCATGAACGTATGTCCTGACTATGCAATACTTGACAAGAAGCTCAATACTTACGATGCGATGCGCATAAATGCAAACGATCTGGTCCGTTTGCATGTTGATGGTTCATGGTGAAGTCGTGCAGGAAAAGAAGCTTGTTGGAGAGGTAATAGATTACTACAAGAAAATAGGGGTAGCAGCAGTAGAATTGAGCGCGAAGCTGAGGGTCGGCGAATACATAGAAATAGTCGCGGGACACGAGTCATTTACGATGAAAGTAGAAAGCATGCAGATAAACGGAATAGATGTTGAGGAGGGACTTGAAGCGAGCATCATCGGAATAAAGGTAAACGCCCGCGTGAGGAAAGGCGCGCTCGTATTCAAGCTTGCTGACGTCAGCTTATAGACTGGTTTACCACTGCTGTTGGATTTCCTGAAGGTTTTCTGCTAAGGGCGAAATCCCCTGCGGCTATATACTCCTTGCTCGTTTGTATGGAACCAACTACGCCCGATACGACTTTCACCCTTATGTTCTGGCACAGTACGCTACCAAGGGGTATGCTTACGTTAATGAATTGGCTAGTCGGATAAAGATTTGACTTCACGGCATATGTGTTGTAATGCACGGTTATCTTGGAAACGTTATCCTGAAGTATTTGCACGTAAAGCAGGTTGTCTTGCGGACTGACTATCCTGAATGACAGATAAGGAAGGACAGCCTGGAAAACGTCAGATGTTATGTTTCCCGGAGACAAACCTATGCCGCCATGGAAGGTGGTAGCGAAGAACGTCCCGTTATATCCGGTCCAGGTGTGATTATAATAACCGAAGTTTTTGTTCGCATAGGTCATGTTGAGTGGGGCTGTACCGAAGCCCTGGCCCTTCGTTGTCCAGTTGGCGAATGTGCCTGTAGAGAAATTTCCGTTAGCAATTGGTATGTAATTCGCGTTTGAGATGCAGCTGCCATACGATATCGGCTGAGTGCTGTTTGTGGAATTGGTCAGCGTGGAATTTGTGGTGTTGGTGGCATTGAGGGTGTTGGATCCTATCGTAGTGTTAGTCTGGGTTTGATTGCCGTATTGTGAAGTAGATGTATTGGAAGACGGCGTTGATTTTGGAAGCGACAAGAAGGTGTACACCAATATCAATAGCAGTATTAACACATAAATCGTGACGTGCTTTGATTGCATAATCTCACTATATAATCCCGTTTACTAATAGATAAGCCCAGAAAAGATTAATAATTGCGAGTGGTAGCAGCACGCTCCATCCGAATCTCAATGCCTGGTCCAATCTCATTCTTGGGGTTGACGCTCTTATCACTATTATGAATGCGGCGAGCAACGCCACCTTGATCATGAACCAGACTATTCCTGGCAGTAGTGGGCCGTTCCATCCGCCAAGGAATAGCAATGCTATGAGCGAGCAACCCAGAAACATGCGAGTATAATCGACGAAAAGCATAACCACGTACATCGGCGCACTCATATCGGTCAGCCAACCTGCGACCAATTCCGAATCTGCTTCTCTTATGTCAAACGGAGACCTTTCCATTTCCGCAAGCATCGCTATGAAGAACACCACGAATCCTATAGGCATCAGTATTGCAAACGGAAGGTTGGCCTGTGCTGCCACTATTCCTTGGAAGTCGAAAGAGCCAGAAGCGAATCCAACCGCAGCTACTGCAAGCAGCAGCGACAGCTCGAAACTAACTAGGAGTATCACAGAACGCTGCGCGCTTATAGAAGCGAATTTATTGCCGGTAGACCATCCAACAATGAAAACCAATATCGGAAGCAGAGATAGTATTGCGAACACCGCAAGGACTGCTATGCTGAATGAAAAACTGAAGAACACGCTGCTCATGTTGAGCATTTGCACCGCGAGCATCAGGAGAAATGCGAAAAGGAATATGCCAGAAAGCATAATCACCTTATTCGCGTTTGCTGGCACTATGTTCTCCTTCGAAAGCAATTTCGTAACGTCTGCAGCATTCTGCAGGATTCCGAACAAGCCAACCTTCGTCGGACCCCTCCTTAGATGGACGCGAGCAATCAGCTTCCTTTCGATCCATCCGAAGGAATAATCGAAGATTACTACAATCGCAAGAATGACGAGGCCTACCAAAGCTGCGGCAATAATCAGCTGAAGGGACTGGTATTGCTGAGCGAATGGAAGCATCTTTGCGATATATTCGACTATTGCTGATTCTATTGCCATATTATCATCGGTCGGAGTCGCCCATGACAGGATCCAAGCTGGCGAGTATAGGAAACAGGTCTGCTATTCTGGCACCGATTGGAAGATGCTGCGTAAGCGAAAGATTCACGAATGTCGGGGATCTTATCCCGAGCCTATATGGCCTTTGCTTGTCAGCAACCAAATACATCAGAGATTCCCCTCTGGGCAGTTCCCTTCTTACCAGCACTTCCTTGTTCTTTGGCTCGGGATTTATCAGCTTAATCGGCATTCCAAGCGCATCGCCTTTGGGCATCTTGTTGACCGCACTCATGACGAGATTTATGCTCGTCTTTATCTCTTTAATCCTGACCTTGTATCGCGCGAGGCAGTCTCCCTTGGTCTCGAAGCTGGCATAGAAGTTTAGCTCTTTGTATAAGTAATAACTGTGATTTGACCTAGCATCGTAGTCTATTCCCGAACCTCGCAGAACCGGTCCAGTTGCCCCGTACTTTACCGCATCGCTTTTTTTCAATATTCCAACTCCCCTCATTCTCTCGAGAAATACTGGATTGCCTTCCAAAAAGGATTCGTAATCGGGCAAACGCTTGTCCAAATACTCCATCAACTTTATCGCATTTTCCCCGAATTGTTCGGGAACGTCCCTGTTAAGTCCGCCAAGCCTCATGTTTACGTAGAACATCCTCGCGCCGGTTGCTTCTTCCAGCAGTTTTAACACGCGATCTCTATCCGCGAATGCCCACATGTAAATCGTGAACCATTGCCCAACATCATTAGCGGTTGTAGCGAGCCAGAGCAGGTGACTCGCTATTCTCTGCAGTTCCAAAAGTATCATCCTAAGATACTTCGCGCGTTCCTTTACCTCGATGCCCATTGCCGCTTCTATTGTGGAAACGTAAAGTTCATCGTAAGACATAGGAGCGACGTAATCAAGTTTTTCCATGTAAGACGGGCTTTGCATGAACATTCTTGTTTCAACGAGTTTCTCTACCCCGCGATGCAAATAGCCTATATACGGTTCTACCCTCTTTATGGTGTCGCCATCTAAAGTGACCACTAAGCGCAATACGCCATGCGTGGCTGGATGCACCGGACCTATGTTAATTTTTGTCTCCATTTGCATCAGTTTCGTAGTTTGTATTCCACACGAACGACTTTCGCAGAGGTGCTACCTTTCCGTCCCATTCTCTGAGCAACAGGCGTTCGCAATCTCTCCCATATATGTTTATGCCGAACATTTCGCTGAGTTCCCTTTCGTACCAATCCGCAGCATGGAATAGTCCGATTACCGAATGGATGTTTAGATCGTCTGCGGGAAGATCCACTGCTATTGTCTCTGAATTGCTGTTCTCCAGATCCTCTATGAAGTAGAGCACTTGCACATGGTCTACGTAATCCACCGCGGTAATATACGTAAGGTAGGAATAGCCTTCCTTCATCTTGCTGCCTAGCGTATCCCTAAGTTCTTCACGGCTTATTTTCAACAATCTTACCACCTACTTTTTCCTTCAGTTTCAGCAAAGCGCTGAAAAGAAGTTCGGGCCTTGGAGGACATCCGGCAACGTACACGTCTACTGGTATCACCTGGTCTATCCCTTTTATTATGTTGTAGCTTTCCCACCATGGCCCACCGCATGTTGCGCATTCTCCGAATGCTATTACGTATCTGGGCTCTGACATTTGCTCATATAAACGCTTGACCTGAGGCAGCATGCTTTTCGTAACCCATCCAGCAACGACCATCACGTCGCTCTGCCTTGGCGTGCCGCGGAAAAGGAGAAATCCATCTCGTTCCGCATCCACTCTCGGTGAACCGAACGCCATCAGCTCTATGGCGCAACACGCCAAACCGAACTGCAGAGGCCATAGCGAATTAGATCTTGACCATTTAACTGCGGGATCTGCAATCGCTTTGGTTATGTCAGACAATTTCGTGAACAGCGCGTTTACCGGGAATTCCCTGCCTTTCAGCGACTCGGCTACGAGCTTGTCCATCTGAACCTTTGCGTTATCTTTGTCCTCACTCATTCAACCACTCGCTATGATCTGCCTAGCTATGAAAACGAAAGGTAGTGCAATCGCAAGATATGCTATTGGGAATATCATGCCTTTAGAGCCTGCGGAAAATATTGACCATGCGAGCACCGCTATTATCACTAGTTCCATGCTAAGGTAAATTGGAAAGTATGCAACGTATTCGTTGCTTACGTCTCTGTGAGTGCCAATGGGCTTCGCCGCGCTTTCGTAATTTGTAAGCTTCACGTCACTTTGAAAAACCTTTGGTGCCAAAAGGGCGTTAAGCAGGAACATGCCTGCAGGAAGTATTGCTGCGAGAACCGCGAGAACGAATACTGCAGCGTATGTTGACAGCATATCAATACTATGCAAGAAACGTTTATTATGCTTTGGAGCGTGCCAGAGATAGATTTTGTGTTTGAAAAGATGAACAAAAGCAATAAAAATAGGAATATGTAATTAAGTACGGTGCTAATATGCAAGGAGCTGGTTACTTCCAAACAGCATTCTGAATTCAATGCCATCTCTAGCCCTACTTGTTTCTGTGAGGGGGTTTTGTTTTCAGGAATTAAGAGCACTGCATCCTATATTTATGTGATAAAATGGCTAGTGTAAACAACGAACAAAAGGAATCTGAATCATTGAAAGAAGAAGACAAAGTAATATCAACATGGTACATTCTTGACCCGAAAGAGGGTTTGGTGGAAGCTGACAAATACGATTTCAAAGACCATCAGAACCTGAAGAAGTTCGCAGACTATGAAATAAAGAAAGTGAGAAGCTATGCCGGGGAGCCTCCGCATATTAAGCTTATGCAGAAACTCGAGCTGGTTGATTACGAACCTGGCTCGGATCCAGGGAACATGAGATTTTATCCAAATGGCAGGCTGATAAAAGGATTGCTTGAAAGATACGTCAGCAACAAGACCGCAGAATATGGCGCCATAGAAGTCGAAACGCCGCTAATGTATTCTTATGAACATCCTGCGTTGAAGGACTACCTGAACAGGTTCCCTGCAAGGCATTACATAGTAAAATCCGACGAGAACGAATACTTCCTGCGATTTGCAGCGTGCTTCGGACAGTTCCTGATGATGCATGACGCAGTCATATCATACAAAAACCTGCCTTTGAAAGTGTACGAACTTGCAAGATATGCGTTTAGGAGGGAGAAGAGCGGGGAGCTTGCAGGAATTAAAAGACTTAGGGCATTCACCATGCCAGACATGCACACGCTTTGCGGAGATTTCACGCTCGCGAAGGAGGAATTCGGGAAACAATTCGGCTTCTGCCAGAATGTACTCTCTGAAATAGGCATATTGGAAGAGCAATATGAAGCTGCGATAAGGTTTACGCAGGACTTTTGGAAAGAGAACAGGGAATTCGTTGAGTCATTGGTCAAAGACAAACTGAAAAAACCAGCTTTGATAGAGATGTGGAACTTCAGATACGCATATTTCGATCCTAAATTCGAATTCAATGTGATAGACGCTTCTGGAAAAGCGGGGGCGCTATCTACAGTGCAGATAGACCATGAGAACAGCGAGAGATACGGCTTGAAATACGTAGACAATGAAGGAAATAGCAAGGGCTTTAAGATACTCCACTGCTCGCCTAGCGGAGCAATAGAAAGAGTAATTCACGCTCTGCTCGAACTTGCATACATAAAGCAGGAAAATGGAGGAATTGCGGCATTACCTTTGTGGCTTACCCCAACGCAAGTGCGATTGGTTCCGATTTCTGACAGGCATCTTGAAAAATGCGTTGAGGTTGCGAACAAGCTTGTTGCAGCGGGAATACGCGCAGACATTGACGATACTGGAAACACTATGGGCAAGAAGATAAGCAATGCCGAACAGGAATGGATACCTTACATTTGCGTTATCGGCGACAAGGAAATGCAAGCAAACAAATTATCAGTAAGAGAGCGCGGGATAGAAGGACAAAGCAACATGAGCGGCGATGAAATCGAGAAAAAGATAAACGACCAGATAGGAAACATGCCTAGGGGCAGGTTGACTCTCAGCATGCTGCTTTCCAAGAGGCCAATATTCAAGGGCTAATGGGAAAATTGGTTGGTGTCATGCGAATACTTCAATTAGATGTTGACAAGATCGAATACACTCCGATAGAACCCGAGATCAAGACATATGATGACGCTGAAAAGAAGACCGTTAGCATAGAAAACGCGTTGGTATTGCTAGTGAGCATAGAAAGGGGCGATGACGAGAGCATCGCAAGCAAAGCGATAAGCGATGCCGCTGATTTCTCTAAGAAACTGAAACGCAACAAGATCGTCATATATCCATTCGCGCATCTAAGCAGCGAACTTGAAGGATTGGGAAGGGCGAGAGAGCTCATACATGTTATGAAAGGGTCTGCAGATACGCTGTTCGAAGAGGCATATGCTGCGCCTTTCGGATGGAACAAGAAATTAAGCTTGGATATCAAGGGACATCCGCTCGCAGAAATGTCAAGGAGTTATTCAAATAAGGAGAAAGAGGGATGAAGCAAAAGCCTTAATCCCTTATTCCCTCAGTAGTTATTTTTATAACGCGCTCCCCTTCCGGAAGGCTTGGCGAATCGACAAGCCTTATTATCCTCTTTGATTCCTTCCCTTTTCTGAGGTAAAGCCTTGTGGTTGCTGCGTGCGCCACTATGTTTCCGCCTATTGGGGTAGTGGGATCACCGAACATTATTCCTGGATTGTCCATTACCTGATTTGAAACGTAAATTGCAATGTCGTATGTATCTGCAAGCTGCTGCAGTTTGTGAATATGTGTATTCATCTTCTGCTGCCTTTCTCCCAATGACCCTCTTCCAATGTACTCTGCCCTGAACAATGCAGTAAGCGAATCCACCACTATCAGTTTGACGTTTTTCTCTTTTATTAGCTTGTCTGCGCGCTCTATCGCGAGCATTTGCTGCTCTGTGCTTACCGCCTTAACCACGAATATGTTAGAAAGCGCAACCTTCGAATCCAAGCCCGAAGCATTTGCTATGGCCTCAATTCTCTCCGGTCTGAATGTGCCTTCTGTATCTATGAATAACACGGTTCCATCCAATCCCCCTTTGTCCCTTGGCAACTGCGCATTAACAGATAACTGGAAACCAAGCTGGCTCTTCCCGGATGCGAATTTCCCGTACACCTCGGTTATTGCGTTGGTTTCAACTCCACCTCCAAGCAGTTCGTCCAATTCTGCGGAACCTGTGCGTATCTTACCTAGCTCTTTCCTTTTCTGGTAAACCTCTTCGCCGGTTTGAAACTCAAGGGTCGTTGCGGTCTTTGCCGCTTCTACCGCTTTCTTCGCGGCTTCAACGCTTATCCCAGAAGCTTCTGAAAGGTCGAAAGGAGACGCTACCGCGACTTTCTCAAGCGAATCGTATCCAGAATCGCGCATCTTCTGCGCTGATGCCGGACCAACTCCAGGCAGGTCTTCAAGTTCCTTTACCCCAACCTTATCTTTCGCCATGAGAACACGATATATACTATTCCATGAATACTAATATTAAACTTTTGAATGAAACTCATTCCTGATTGTATGCTTATAAAAAGGTGCTATGCATTAACTAGATAATTAGAAAAAGGAAGAGGCCAACGCAAATTCATGCGCTGGCAAGGCGACCAGTTTAAACTCTTCCTGTAGAGAACCCGCAATATGTATTATAAAAGAAAAGTTTAAAAATGTTACTACCAAACAAATTAATCTAAGAGGCAACAGGATGGAATTTTTCACACTCGATAAAAGAGGCGCATTGATCGCATTGATAATGGGCGCTGTAATTGTACTCGCGGGAAGAGCCATGGGCTTCTATTTTCTCGGTGTGATACTCTGGTTCCTTGTGCTTGGCGGACTCGTTACCCAGTTCGGGAAAACCAGGAAAAAAGCGATAGGAGTTTATGAAAAAAGCAGGGGTTGGAAGAATGTAGTTGCAAATGGAATAATCCCAACCTTGATGGCAATAGTGTACTTCCTCATCCCTAGCTCCATGATTAATCCCGAATTTATAGTTGTAGCATACGTGGCAAGCGTTGCAGCAATAACCGCAGACAAGTTCGCAAGTGAAATAGGCGTGCTTAACGGCAAACCTATGATGATTCTATCTCTGAAAGAGGTCAAGCGAGGTGTTTCCGGGGGGATCACCATCCTTGGAACGGCTGCTGGCATCTTGGGGGCGATGCTAATAAGCATATCCTTGTTTTGGTCCAGTAACTTTTCATATTACACTATAGTAGTTGTGATCTCTGCTTTCTTCGGAAATATTGTCGATTCGCTCGCCGGAGTATACGAGACTGCGGGGATAGGCAACAAATACACCTCCAACGTCCTATGCGGCATGGCCGGGGCTTTGCTTGCGATGCTGATCCTTCTCATAGTGTGAATTCAGGGAATATTGTAACCTGATTCCCAGTTGCTCGTATATGATATTCCGTTTGGAACACCATCGTAGTTGTTTCCCGAATAATCGTTTGCGTTTCCATTCAGGGGCCACCAACCCATTATGTGCTGAATGTCTATGGGGGCTGCGCCTATGCCCGCAACGTAAAGTGATTTTATCTCGTTTGCGCTTAATGAAGTGTCGTATACCTGCACGTTAGAAAGCTTCCCGCCAAACTCGTATGCAGTGGGGCCTGCACCCATCGCACCCAAATACGAGCCGTACGAAGACGGAACGCCAATAGAACCTGAATATGCTGCGCTGCCGATATAATTGCCGTTGATGTATACCTTGATAAGTGAACCGTCAAATGTTCCTGCAAGCATGTACCACGTGTTCGATGAAAGTTTAACAGACGAAGTATATGCGTACTTATTCGTATTCCAGATGTCGAATACAGGATTGCCCGTTGCTACGTACAAATCAAAGCCATTGTAAAATCCACAGCAATCTCTCGAGTTTGAAAATACGTAATTGTACACGTTAGATAAAAACGACGGATCTATGTTAACCCATGCGGAAACTGTAACCGCGTTTTGTATTTTGCTGATGTTTGAGGTGCTTGGAGCTACACTTATATAGCTTGAAACTGCTGCTCCGGAAGAGCCTTTCTTCACTGCAACGTATTGGGGTATTTCGTTATTGCATATCCCCTGCTTTTTGATGAACTGGGTTGTGCCTGGACCGTTTGGTCTGTATATCGAGCATGAACCAGGAGTTGCTTTTGCGGAGAAGGATGTGGGATTAAATAGCCCAAGCTCAAACAAAGCACCGAGTATTACCCCGATAAGAAGCACTGCCCACCCGTACGTCATGAGGTATTCCATCGCAGATTGGAGTTTTCCATGCTTGCCTTGCATAATAATCAATGGTAAAACGCATATTTAAGGTGCGGTGTATGCCTGTGCCCAACTACTTGTAAACGAAATGCCTGTTGGAACGAAGTTGTTATTGTTCCCAGAGTAATCTTTAACGTCGCCATTCAAAGGCCACCAACCAACGAGGTTGTTGAGCTGCACAGGCGCGCCGCCTATTCCCTCATTGTACAATGCAGTTATCTCATTAGCGGATAGCGTAGTGTTGTAGACCTGTACGTTCGCAATTTGCCCATTCCAGTAATTTACTCCGTCGCCGTTGAATCCGAATCCGCTAGCGAAGAGCGTAGAGGCTGCAGGTATGGTGGAAGATGTTGGTGCAGACATTGATTTAGTGGAAAGGGAACCGCCGTCGCCGAAATAAAAATTAAATGTGGTTCCATCCAGGGTTACTGCGTAGAATGCGTATGTGTTTCTTGACACTGCGCCAACGCACTGCGCCGCATAGAAGCCTGCAGACCATGCTTCAAATAGGGCGCCGGATCCAGCACAGTTAGTTCCAGTGTCAATTGAAAACCAACAGCAACCTGCGGTGTTCTTGCCGTATGTCAAGATCCCCCTTCGTGAGTTTACGTCTGCAGAAGAACCCCATGCGGTTATGGTTATCTTTCCACTGGCACCTACGTTTGACAATGTGCTTATTCCAGGCAAAGAGTTTATCTCCAGATTTGAACTCTGTGCAGTATTGAAATTTGCAACATACTGAGGAAGTTCGCCGTTGCAAATGCCCTGCGTATTGATGAATGACGTAGTGTAAGGGCCATTCGGACGGAACACGTGGCACGAACCAGGTGGTGCTTTAGGGGTAAACGTCGAAGCGTTGAAGATTCCAAGCTGGAAGAGTGCGCCTAGAACTACTGCGATGATGAGGATTGCCCAACCGTAGGTCATCAGGTATTCCATCGCGCTTTGGAGCTTCTTTGAGCAGAAATACATGCTTATTTATCGATGCTTCTTTTAATAATATTGTGGTGCTATGCAAGACAGAGAGCAGATAATAACAAATGGGAGTGTTAGAGTAGTGGTAATACGAAGCGGAATGCGTCAGAACATAACACTTTACGCAAAACGGGCGACCAGGAGCAATATAGAATATGTCGAACTTGTTACCGACAGAGTGATAGACAACTCTGAGTTGATACGAATATGCAACGAACTGATGCTACCTATAAGCGCACCTAACGCAGAGGTGTTCCCAAAGGGCACTTCGGCAAAAGATTTCAGCGATATGCTAAGCTTACTTCCTGCCTAAGGCGCAACCTGCACATACTCCTTTATCCAAAGCATAGTGGCGTTCGCATACGTGCTTTCCGCATAATTTGCACACGTGAATTGCGTTCATTCCGCACAGATGACATAAAGTTTGTATCTCTGGCATTTCATTCATCTTTTTTCTCTTTTGTTTCTCCTCCTATATAATCAAAATCTATCGAGCCTGCCATTAGTTCTCGCGCACTCGCAAGGGAATATGGTTTTAAGCCCCTCCGTTTCGCGTAGTTACATTGGTAGCGTATGTATACTGGATTTACGTTAGTATCAGGATTTATTCTCTTGCATCTTTCTATGTATTCGTTTATTATGCTTACCGCTTCGTCTATTTGCAGATTCCTTACGTTAACCAGATAAGGCGCGAGTATTAGGTTTACCAACCTGTGCCTGAAATCTGGAAGGGGTGTGTTGAGCAGGCGTTCTATCCACCCCGTAGTATTCCTACCAGTTGTTCTTTCGCTCTTCTTCACGAATTGGCTAATATCCACTTTTCCTGTCAATCCCAGAACCTCTTTAGGTATAGTTTTGACCTCAATAGGAAGCCCTTTTGCAATCACAGAGAAAAACGCATATCTCATGAATTTCATCAGCTGGGTTTTATCCATTATAACCTGGCCAGCACCGAGTTTCTGGAATACCAACGAGACCATGGGGTTGGTTGTTGAAAACTTTATGTATTCGTGAAACGGTATTGAAAAACTCTGGGAATTCGCAGACACGCTTAATCCCATCTGATCACATACGTTTTTCAAATTCTCAATGCTCTCAGATTCAAGGGCAGTGCATGCTCTATTTGCTTCGGACATGGCATACGCCTCGATTATTGAATAAGCGGAACGCATGCTTGCAGTTGCGCTGACCAACATTCTAGAATAGACGTAGCTTATCAAATACAATTCCTGTATGGATTCCGTTTGAGATTTCGTGAATTCCACTATGCCGCTTTTCATGGCTTCGTTTACTCGAATTAGCGCTGCGTTAAGGTGTTTGCTTTCTATTTTGCTTACGTTCATGGTTGCTAGGAGCTCTTTTGACGATTGAAGGAACGGATATTTGTATGCAAGCTCCAAACGTGCATCGCTCATGATAATTTTCCGTATTTCAAACATATAATAGTGCCGTTCTAGAAAGAATGCATCAGTTTTTTAGTATTTGCATATGTTACATAATGGATATGCATGGCAAATTCTAGAGCTAAGGCAACGCGAAATGTAAACATAGTAAAGAAAGCTGCGATTGCCGCGGGGGTCACGTGGGGACTGGGGATGTTTCTTGCGGGCATACTCGCCACCATGACAGGAACGTACGCTTTTGCGTTTGTCAATGCCATAGGCTCCATATATGTAGGTTATTCTGCATCGTACATTGGCGCAGTGATAGGCGCGATATGGGGATTCTGCGACGGAGCAATAGCAGGAGCAATATTCGCATACATATATGAAAACGTTTAACGCGGTTTCGCATTATGCGTTTCCCATTTCCTATTCCATAATTCGTTAAGCAGAGATAAAACTTCCTCGTCTTCAACTGGCGTAAAATCGAGATACAGTTCGCTTATCGAAGAAAACATGTCCGAGTTCATCAGGCAGATTATGTTATCTACATCGATATTGAGTTTGCCTACTGCCTTGCTAGGTGCGACTGGAACCGCAATTATTATCCTGGTAGGGTTCTTTCCGCGTATGAACCTTTCCGCGGCTATCATATCATACCCTGACGCTATCCCATCATCTACTATTATGACATCTCTGCCAAAAACATCAACTCTCTTTCTGCCATCAAGATAGAGCTCCTCGCGTCTTTTCACTTCTTGCATTTCCTCTTTTATCTCGTTTTCTATGTAGTCTCTCCTCGAATGCGTTTGTGCAACCGCAAGCTCGTCTATGTAGTAGCTGCCGTCCTCCATCACCGCACCGATGGCAGTTTCATTGCTTCCTTCCGCCCTTATCTTTTTGGGTATGACCAGATCCATCTCAAGATTCAATGCTTTTGCAACTTCGTAGCCAACAACAACTCCACCTCTAGGTATAGCCATTATCACTGCGTCAGTGTTCTTGAATTGCATAAGTGCAGACGCCAGACGTTTGCCAGCATCGTACCTGTCTACGAATAACAGCATTGCATCTAAAGTAATGAAAAGTTAAGGTTGATATATTTTGGTTTTTCTTCTATTCCCCTCCATACGCCCCATGCAACAGAATAGACGCGACTATGCCGGTTGCTATGAGAACGACCAGTAATACCGAATATATTGTTGTCGATATTACGCCTCCAGCGAGCGCTACTCCCAAGATTATGAAACCTATTTCACCCCTGGTTGCCATGCCTATCCCTATGGTACTCGCTTTCTTCCAATCCCTTAGAAATAGCATCGAAGGCAATGCGCATCCAACATATTTGCTTGCTACGGCTATTACGAGAAATATCGCTATCATGTATGCGTTCTGCAGGGATATGACTGCTGGATTAAGATATGTCCCTATCACCGCGAAGAAGAGCGGTCCGAAAATCATCATCAAGTGGGAAACGAAGGATCTGATCTTTTTGTAAAACTCAGATTTTGATAGAGACATCCCAACGACGAACGCGCCCACTATGGGGGACATGCCTAGGAACATTGCGAATATGGCAAACGAAAACGTAAGCATCGTAACCCCGGCCTCAACAGCGCCGTCAGACTCGGACCTGCTTATGAGCTTTATTACGCGCGGAGCGAAAACCATCGCAAGCACAGCTAGCGATATCCACACTACGAACGTGA
Organism: Microcaldota archaeon; assembly: GCA_021789155.1. Classification (GTDB taxonomy): domain Archaea; phylum Micrarchaeota; class Micrarchaeia; order Micrarchaeales; family CABMGC01; genus JAJYJW01. Next base: position 62,614 of record JAJYJW010000001.1, on the reverse strand, counting down.
AGATGAATTGCGCGGCTATGGAGCCTATTGCCAGCGTGTCATTTTCTGCTATGGCGAGAACTATAGATAATATTATTATTCCCAATATGTCGTCAACTATCGCGGCACTGACCATTATCTTGGCTTCTTTCGTCTTGTGCTTCTTGAGCTCGCGCAGCACCTCGTACGTTATAGCTATGCTTGTTGCGGTAAGGGATGCACCCACTATCAAGGCGTTGGCATTCGTCCCGAAGCCCAGATAATTCGTTGCAAGGTAGCCTAAAGTAAATGGCACTAACACCCCGAACAACGCCACTGCCGAGCCTGCGATTCCGCTGGATAGCAAATCCGCAGGCATGAACGAAAGCCCTATAGAAAGAAGAACTATTACGCTGCCTATTTGCGAGAATGAAAGGAACAATGGGTTTAAGTCTATCAATGGGGCTCCGAGGATCTGCAAGAACGAACCCAATGCATAAGGGCCGAAAACTATTCCTGCGAATATTTCGCCTATAACCCCAGGTATCTTCAAGCGGTACGCGACAGCCGCGAACAACCTGGCGCTAAGAACCAGCGTGCTTATACCAAGAACTGTTCTTATAACATCATATTCTTGGCCGGTGATAACCATAATCAAAACCTTACATTAGGATTGCTGAATCAGAGGGTTTTTAGCCTTTTATCCCGAAACCCTATTATGGTAGATATCGTACAATTGGCATATTCAGTGATAATTGGACTGGTGCAAGGCATATCTGAATGGCTGCCAGTAAGCAGCAAAACCCAGGTTCTTGTTGCATCCAATTACCTACTCGGCCTCAATTTCCAGCAGGCGTATTCGTTTGGACTTTTCATGGAGGTGAGCACGATACTCGCCGCAGTAATATACTTCAGGAACGAACTTGTAAGTTTGGCCAAGGCACTACTTGGATCTAGAGAAGGGGGAAACAAGAAGCTGCTTGCATATGTTGTTGTTGCAACCGTTGCCACCGGCATAATTGGGGCCCCTTTGTACATGATTGCGGATTCGATAAAGGGAATTTCCATAGGCATACCCATGATCGTCATAGGGCTTGTGCTGCTTGGCGATGCGTTTGTGATTCATTATTCTAAAAACAAGCAGAAACTCGGAAACAACACGAGGAAGTTTGAAGACTTGACATTGAAGGATTACATACTGGTTGGAATAGCGCAGGGAATAGCAGCATTGCCGGGCGTAAGCAGATCAGGCATAACCACGAGTACTATGCTTCTCCTTAATGTAGAGCCAGATGAAGCATTCAGGCTCTCGTTTCTTGTGGGTATATTTGCAGCGATTGCCGCATCTAGCCTAACCATGATAGTCAGCAGGGAGAATGTTATTGCTGCGTTAAGCGCAATAGGCAGCGTAGGTTTGGTGGCTGCGATAATAACATCTACACTTGTTAGTTTATTCCTTATAGATTTCCTGATAAAAGTAGCAGGTAGATCAAGAATAGTATATCTGACTGCAGCGCTAGGTATAATAGCAATGATTGGTGGAATTTCCTATATTTTCCTCGGAATATGAGGATTCTTAGTTGGGGTCTTCTAGACATGGGAAACGCGGAAGCGCACGCCTAGTCATAACGCATTGATGTTAATCTCTTTTCCAAACACGGAATCTATCGCGAATATTCTCACTCTATTCTTGCTCCTTAATGTTATCTCGTTGTATGGCACATATATTATCTTGGCAGCGGTAATCTGCGCAGTTGGAAAAATATACCTGAATAGTTTCCTTGCTTCTTTCTTGTCGGGTGGCGTGCACGCCAATTCGGCCGAACCTATTCGCGCTGATTTTTGTACTACATTCAGATTATTCTCGTTAAGCATCTTCTCATAATTTACTGCGGAGACAGTGTTGTTTTTGACTGCGAGCAATGAGCCTTTCTCGAGCTTCCTGACCCTGCTTGTCGCCAGTGCAGAGCTGATCTCCAAATGTTTCGCTATATCTGCGAACTCTGTGTTGCGCTTCTTCCTAACAAATTCCAGCAGGTCTATGTCGTCATCGGAAAGAGTAGCCACTCGCGGCGAATTCATTTGAAGTATTTCGTTTTTGCCCAGTTTCACGAATGATGATTTCGAGCTTATCAACGCTTTCGATTCAGCGTATTCATTGCGTTTTCCAGTCGGAATTCTTACTTCCAAAAGTACTAATGGCAGGTATTTCTCCTTTACGCTCTCCACCGATTCAGTCGGCTTTCCGAAGAACATGAACTGCTTCTTCGCCAGATCCCCCGCTTTTTTAATTAGCTCTTCGTTCGTTTTGGTTTGATCGAGGGTGTAGATGCTGTGAGATACACTCTGCATTTTGGCAGATTGATTCTTTGACGATCCTTTTAGTTCGTTTATTATTGTGGAAAGGTCCTTGGAAGTGGACACTTCTCCTAATGAAGGGGTTGCGCCGTAATGCTTTGCAGTTCGTTGCTTTACCCTGAACTTTTCAGCGCCTGCCTGACCGAAGGGTATGAATTCGCCTGTTCCTAGTTTTGACACTTCTGACAGCAGCACCTTGTCTTCCAAAAGGGTTTTCACCGCGTTGATGTCGTTCTCTATTGTTAGCTTTCCTATGAACCCATAGGAACATTGCGCAAGCACGTTCTTGCTTATGTTTGCAGGCCTTTGTGTAGCGACCATCAGCCCTATGCCGCGCTTTCTGCCACGCACGCTTATCTCCTCTATTATGTTTATCTTTTGTTTGGTTATCTGCGGCACGAAAGTATCAGCTTCCTCTATTATCACTAGAAACGGTTTCCTGGCGGTTTCTTCTATTGAATACAGCTTTTCTAAAACTCCGTAAACGTACTCTTGCTTGTTTGCGACTTCTGACACGTCAAGGACTATGGGCATACCGAATTCCATTGCCTGCGTTAAGGTGTTAACGTAATCTACGTCCAAACCTAAATCAGCATCTTCCGCACCGATAGTTATTACTTTTGCTATCCCCTTCAGGGCTTTGTATTCGCCTTCGGTATCGACTATCAAGAACGAGCGCTGTGCCTTGGATAGCTCTTCGGCTATAACTCCGACAAGATACGATTTGCCGCTTCCGCTTTGTCCGATAACGCAGCACCTGCCGGTAAGAACGCTCTGCAAATCAAGAGACATGTTGCTGGAAAGCTCAACCCGCATATTACTCATACGCACCCAAAGGTTTAAACCAGATATGTAATGCGCTCAGGATTGGACGCGGGATTTACAAGCGCATCTTGCTGTAGTAAAGGAACTTGTCAGTGGCAAAGTTATACGCATCTACCCAGCCTTCCGTATATGCTGCGCTTTCGAGTTTTGCGTGCAATGATTCCGGAAGCAAATCCTCAAGTGCTGAAAGGCGCTTCGCTATCTCTTTTGGGGTCTTCGCATTATGAAGTTCCAGTTTTACTATCGCGGTGATTACCTGATCAAGGAAGTTCTTGTTTATCGCAGACGCGAATTCTTCCCCGAAATTGGATATGTCTTTACGCAAGAAAGCATACGCCACAAGAAAGTCACTGTATATTTTGGGTCTGCCTATTGGATGTCCTTCCGCGTCTTTTGCCTCAGACCTGTCAAAGAAGCCGTATTTGGTTATAAGATCTTCCTTTATAGCCTGCCAGCTTCCGCCATGCATTGTGATTATTATCCTACCCTCATCAAGGCCTGGCCAGTACATGTTATTGGATAGCATGCATATTTCGGCTAAGTACTGGGGATTCCTTATAGTGCTTGTATGGCCCGAGCCCATTGGGCCGTTGACAATCCAAAAATCATATTTATCCAAAATTTCCAAAGTCTGGTTGAGGACTGCGTCTTTCTGAATGCGGCTCAGTTTGCCATAAACGTCGCTTATTGCATTAAGCAGAGGTATTGCCATGCTGCTAGGCGCACCGCCACTTAATTTCTCCACCTGGGCGTCGTAGCCAAAATAGCTATCAGTCATGTCCCTGTACAATTTTGATATGCTAGTTATCGCAACGTCCGTATTTCCCATTAGTGCACTCTTGAATAGCGCAGTTTGATTGCGAACCGAAAGACCCTGCTCGCGCGTACTAGCCAACATGAAATCAATTTGGTTTGAAAGGAGCTCATTAATAAGCATGACAAGCTTTACGCTTAGCGACGTTGTGCCAATATGGGGAGTACGTGATTTGAACACGTGTCGCCAGGACCCGAACCTGGAAGCCTACCAAGCTAGCAGAACTCCCCTAATGAGAATTGACCCAAACTGTATTTAAGCGGCAAGCTATTTGAATCCAGACTTCGCCACTGTCAATTTAAGAAGCTTGTTGTCCAGGCTTTTGTCGTATAGTGCTTCTATATCGAGAAGGGAGCCTGCCTGCTGCGCAACGGCTGCATCCACCGACAGATGTATCGGCACCGTATTTATAATTACCCCTTTGTATGCTTTTACTTCCTTCATTATTATCGCGCCCATGCTCGTGGTTTCGTCGTAAATGTTCTTTTTATAGTGCTCATTTACTTTATCAAGTAAATGTTTCAATATTTGATCTCTAGACATTTTGAACCATTCGTGCATTATGAACCACATAACCTTGAAGTAGCGTATTGAATCGCAAAATACGGTAATCTGCGAGTCGCTGATATCGTTTATGAACCTCTTCGCGAACTTTATGTTCTGATACGCGGTGAACGATTCATCCACTAGCATTACGCTTGAACCGCTAATTTTCGGGTTAAGGTATTTTGCTATTGATTCCGCTTCGGATACTGTAGGGAACTTAACGCTGGTCTTGCCCCCGCAGAGTATGACTTTCTTTATTGAGTTTTCAGCAACAAACCTGGCGAACTCGTCCACATACTTTTTGTATTCCTCGTTTTTCTCATCGAATATCCCATAGCCAAGCAATAAAGCGTATTTTTCCATACAACCACTACAAAACTTCGCATCCGTTCTCTGTAACCAGCACGTCGTCTTCTATCCTTACTCCCCCCAGTCCCTCTACGTATATCCCAGGCTCTACGGTTATGACCATGCCGGGTTTTACAGGATTGGCGCTGCCAGAATCAGAGCTAGAAAAACCCTTTCCATCGTGAACTTCGACGCCGATAGAATGGCCCAACGAATGCGTGAACTTGCCCCTATATTTTCCACTGCTTGCATTATTGATGTACTCTTCTGCTACTGCATGAACTTCGCTGCCGTTTATCCCCGGTTTTATTGAGTTTATCGCCTTATATTGCGCCACTTTGACGATGTTATACATCTCAAACAGAGCATGCTTTGTATTGTCGCCGAAAAAGAAGGTGCGAGTTATGTCTGCGCAGTAATTGTCCACTTTTGCTCCTGCATCTACCAGAATAAGATCTCCTTCAACTAAGCGCGTAGCATCGGGCATGTGGTGCGGTTCTGCCGCGTTTTTGCCGAAACACACTATAGTAGGGAATGAGAGCCCAGATGCGCCTAAAGAGGCTACAGCATCACCGAACTTTGCCGCGAGTTCTATTTCTGTCATTCCTTTAACAAGGTGCTTTTCGATTTCGATCATCGCTGCTTTTGTTATGTTTATTGCGGTCCTCAAAATCTCTATTTCATCCTTTGTTTTAATCAGCCTTGCCTCTTCCAGTTTCTCCGAAACATCAACGACTGTCTTCGGCTTAATGTTTTTCTTCAGCCACATGTAGGTGCGCATGGGCAGGAGCCTCCCGTTTACGCCGATGTTCTTGGCGGAAAGATGCTTCCTGAATTGCTTTACCAGGTGCTCCGATTCGGATATTTTTATTATCTCCATTCCCTGCTTTTTCTGTGCTACAGCAGTCCCGTATTCTAAAGAGGAAGTGAAAACCATCATCTTCTTCCTCGTTATTATCATGAACGTATCTTCGAATATGCCGCTTTTGAACGATGAAAAGTAGGTGAAATTCGGATCCGCAGAGCTAGAATTGAACAGAAACACTGCATCCACCTTGTCCAACGATTTGAACAGGTTAGTTAATCTTTGACCGACTGTGCTTTTTCTCTCCATCCAATGCCCTTCTCAACCTATTAAGGATAGACTCGTGGTTAAAGAATATATTTGTATAGTTAAGCCCTGATTCTATCTCTTTTATCGATGCCCACCTGAATGCGGTATTTTCCAAATCTAATTTTACCTCTTTAGAATCCGCATAAAAGACGAAAAACTTGTTTTCCCATGTCCTGGATTTTCTTCCCAGCCTATAATCGAAAAGCCTGATGGTACTCGGATTAAATGCCAAGTGCAGTTTCTCCGAGCTTATGCCCGTTTCCTCGTTGACTTCCCTGAATGCAGTTTGGACATATCTTTCTCCTTTTTCCCTTGCTCCCTGGACGAAGTTCCACACGCCTGGATTTACCATCACAAACGGCAAGTTTATTCTCTTTATCAGTAGGATTTTGCCTCTGTGTATCACTGCAGCGGTTATCCCGTCAAGGTTCTTTTTTACGAAAAGGAATTCAAACATCGAAACAGAATAAATACCCTTTCAGTTATAAAATATATATGGCAGAAGGGATCGTGTCCGAAAACGGCAATGACGCCGAAGCTTTGGTCAGGAGATCAAATATAATTTACAAGAACATGAAAGATCCCCAAATACTGAAATACGTTTACAAATTCAAAACGATAAACTTACTGGGCAAGGAAAGCGTATCGGGTTCCTCCCCTCCAGATGTATTTATAGGTTCTTTTGGATATCCGAACGTGTATGTCGGACCAATGATCCCGCCGACATACGGCGACACTTCTCTGCTTTCCTCGCCAGAAGAATGGGTGGGTAAAAGCATAGAAAACATAGTAGAATACAGGTCAAGTTTAGTGCGATGCATGTACAAAACTAAAGTAGATAACGTCGAAAATGGCAAAGTGGAAAACATAATAAAGGAATTGGCATTATCTGATAAATTCATGTATGCCGATGCCACGTTGAAAAATCGCCCTGAAATGAAATTATCTTTCGATGAAAATTCCCAACCTTTTGGCCCCAGTGCGATGCTTAAAGAGGTAGAGATTGGAGTGGGAAGCACAAACACAAAAATAGAGAATGCCTACTCTGACACGTCAATGAACGCTAAGGACGCGATACTGGAATTATATAAAAAGGGGGTGCGCGTATCTAGAATACAAAAAGCATTGTCTGCTGGCATATTGGGTGTGGGAAGCAGTAGGAAGTTTGTGCCAACTAGATGGAGCATAACCGCAGTTGACGATTCCTTGGGAAAAGCCAACCTGTCAGTAGTCAAAGAATTGGATCCGATTGATAGTTACAGAGTTTATTACCTTAACGCGCTTGACAATAGGTGGGTAATAATAATGGCTCCGACGAGCTGGTGTTATGAGCTGGTGGAAGCGTGGTATCCGCACACTACGTGGAACACGAGCAACGAAAACATCGAAATATTTTCATCGTCAGAACTTTATAATGGCAGGAAAGGATACGCAGAGATAGGTGGATGCTATTATGCTGCAAGGCTTGCCGTTTCTGAGGTGCTGGGAAATGAGAAAAAGCAGGCAGGCGTCGCGATACTTAGGGAATCTCACCCAGGTTACATCCTGCCGGTAGGGGTGTGGAACGTGAGGGAGCATGTGAGGAAGGCGCTTAGGGAAATGCCGCAAAGATTCAGCACGCTAGAAGAAACTTTTAACTACGCATTCTCGAAGCTTGCAATAAGAAAAGAGGAATGGATAAAGAATAGCACCGTACTGCGTTATATTATGTCACAGCGAATGCTAAGTTCTTATTAAGCTTAATTGCATATTAACATGGGATTTGATGACTGAAAATGTTATAATACTTGGATCTGGACCTGCAGGTCTTTCTGCCGCGATATATGCTTCTAGGGAAGGTTTCGACCCATTACTCATAAGTGGCCCCGCTCCTGGCGGCCAACTTACTCTCACTACAGTAGTTGAGAATTACCCTGGGTTTGCAGATGGCATAATGGGTCCTGAATTGATGGAAAACATGAGAAAGCAGGCAGAACGTTTCGGGACGAGGTTCATAGAGGGCATTGTTACAAAGGTTGAACTTGAAGGCAAAATGAAGAAGGTATATGTCGGTGAGGAAGAATTTGACGCGAAAGCGATAATTATCGCTACTGGAGCATCTACGCGATGGCTAGGCATAGATTCGGAAAAGAAATTCATAGGGAAGGGAGTATCAAGCTGCGCGACCTGTGATGCGCCTTTCTTCAAGAATAAGAGAGTCGTAGTTGTAGGTGGAGGCGACACCGCCATGGAAGACTCGCTATTCCTCACGAAATTTGCAGCTAGCGTAACCATAATACATCGTAGGGACGAATTCAGAGCAAGCAAAGCGATGGCAAAGAAAGTGCTAGAAAACTCAAAAATAAATGTGATTTGGAATTCAAAGATAGACGAGATTCTGGGAGAAGCGAAGGTAAACGGGGTCAAAATACGCAACATAAATACAGATGAAGCTACTCAAATGCCGATAGATGGAGTATTCGTGGCGATTGGAAACATGCCGAATACAGACCTGTTCAAAAACCAGTTGGAGCTTGATGATGCGGGATACATTAAGACAAATGAAGAAGTTTTGACTGCAATAGAGGGGGTTTTTGTAGCAGGGGATGTCGCAGATAGAATATTCAAACAGGCGGCTACAGCTGCGGGAAGCGGTGTGAAGGCGGCTTTGAAGGTAAGAGAATACCTAAACGAATAGACAGTATGTAAATCAGGGCATTAAGTATGTATCTTCTAGTATTTCGCCGTTAGGCGTGGCTTCCCTGAATCCGTTCATTGTGAATTTGCTTATGGTTACTTTGGATAGATTATGGGGGGGATTGCATAGTTCCCCTAGAGCTTTGCGTATTACGCGTTCCGATTCTCTTACGGCATATTTATTTCTGTAGTGGGAAATCACTTTTTTATTGAACCCGTATTCGAGGAGAAGGCATTCGTTTCTTTTCAGACTTCTAGCCAACCCACTTATAGTCCTAGGATTTATCCTGCGTTTATCCGAAAGGATCTGTGCTTTGATGTTGAGGTTATCAAGCTCGTAGTGGGAAATCGGCACGTTTTGCGTATTTCTTGCGAGCGATAGAACTGCCTTTAAAATCAGAGAGTTTGTGTCGAGATTGTCTATCGCAATCGTGCTAGATCTTTCTTCTGAAGTTTGAGCGTTCTCTACTTGCAGGGATATCCCATCGCACTTAATATCTCGATTTATGAATTTCACCATGTTTCTTTCTGCGATATCTGTAGTAAGGCACATTTCTAGACCTGCTCGCGCCGCTCTTACTACGCTCTTCCCATCTTCTCGATGCACATACACGCGCTCACCATCCACGTGATTATAGCAACATTAATCAATAAAAAGGAGATATTTAAGAGGAGTTACCGATTTGCGTACTCGGTTGCTGATTAATATAGTGTTAGTACGTAACAAAATTATGGACTACGTATGGGCATATTTCGTAGTGATTATCGTGGGCGTCACCGCAGCATATGCTCTTTTCTCTTTGATAAGCAGTGCACAATCGACACCTATGGAGTTTGTAAATGTCACCGCAGGAGAAAGGATAAGCAACTTTTTGATAACAGGAGTTAATCAGATGAATGTTACGGGCATCCTTTATGTCGAATACCCCCTAGCCATGAAAAATGGCACATACACAACCATAACAATGGGAGAAAGCGTAGGTTACGCGTGCGATGGAACGCTTGCGAAATTGATAATGATAAAAAGCAAGGTGGCAAGTTTCGCGTTGAACAAAACAAAAAGCAGATATGGCTGCCCAATATGATGGCGCTTCGCTGACAAACTCGCCAAAACGTAATTGCTAAAAATGCGAGTACCGGGATTTGAACCCGGGCTGTTGGCTTGGGAAGCCAATGTCCTACCAGGCTAGACTATGCTCGCATGTGGCAACATAGGTTAGGATTTGCAAGCATTTAATCGTTTACCTGATATAGGTAAAGTTTTCCTTGCTTGGAAGTTGCTGCTCTGCGTTGGCGTTTTCCTGCATTTGCTTGAGCATGGCCTCGGTTTCTTTCTTTATCTTATCTATCGCAACTAAGTCAATCTCTATCTCGAACAGCTTGCTCAGAACAGCAAGAACGGATTTTGCCGATGCTGCGTCTATGTCAAGGAAACCTGCGGTTTCCCCCATCACACATGCGCTGCTTATATTGTACTTCTCTGCAAACGCAGTTATCAGTCCGGCGGAACCCCATATCATCCCGTGCGCTTCCCCGAATATGACGCCGCTCTCTTTCAAGGACTGCATGTTTGACTTGTCTGTTGTTACTGCGAAAACCCTTCTTTCTTCGCTGAATTTTCCGTTGCCAAGATTGTATCCACCTATAGTCAGGATTCTCTTGCAATTAAGCTTTTTGGCGAATTTGACTATCTTATCGTTTACCTCGTATTGACCTTCTGAGGTAAGCGCTTGGAAATCGCCAACAAGAATCACCAAATCACCGGAATTCTTCGCCTTCGATGTATTCTTCCAGTAGTAGAATCTGTTGCTAACCAGACGCATTTTCCCTGATTTGAGCATTATCGCCTGATGTGGAAAATGCGGAGAGTATAGAGTAGCGAAGCGTTTTGCTTTGAGGGTAGCGCGCAGGTGCTCTCCCACCAGGCTGCCTACACTCCCTATCCCAGGAAGCCCAACGACCAAAGTGGCATTCTTTGGCTTTATCTTGCTTGTGGTAAATATTGTGCTTCTCTCCATTCTACCCTCCTTGATTGCTTGCTTTTTCCTTCTTCAATACCATGTCCCCATTGGGCATCTCTTTTGTCACCAACGCCTGTGCTTTAGAGATCATCTTTTCCGCTTCTGGATAGCTGCTGTTCTCTGCAGTAAGCTTGTATTTCGGAGCACCGAGATATATCACGCGAACGCCAGTGGTTTCGATGCTTTTCAGCACGTTTCTAAGTTGTGCAACCCCGTTTGAAGTATCGTAACACGTTATCTCCGCAATGTAATTTACCTGATAAACTTTAGGTTTTATGTTCTTTGATACTACTTCGGCAATCGCTTCGTTGAGCTTTGCGTATTTCTTGTCCGGGATTATTTCGTTGCCGTCAATCGTAGCTTCTATCAAATCAGCATAAGTTTCGTATTTTTTGGCAAGCAGTTTGACAAGCTCCTCTTTTTTATCCGACATGCCTGCAGCATCTAAAGCCTGCGCAAACAGATTCTCGCTTCGCCTTTCGTTGTTTACGCTGTCTATCTTGTCTTTAGTTTCTTTTTTCGTGACTTTCTTGAGAGAAACGTCTACCGCGTTCTTCTCCCTGTCTATGAATATTACTTTCGCTACCTTCTTTTGTCCCTCTTTTAGAAATTCGTGTATGTTCTTTATCCATCCGGATGCTATTTCCTTTATCGGTAAGTATGCATCTATTCCGTATTCTTCTAGATCGCAGTATGCGCCGAAAGGCATTATCTTTTTGACCCTGACAAGAACAAATTCGTCCCTGTCTGGCATGTTTTTCTTTACTAACAATTTTTCAACCCGATTAACCTGTCTTCAGTTCGAGTTTTTTCTTTGTCCTGTTGCCAAATACTCTTTCAATCTTTTTATGGCAAGTCGCACATTCCAGAACCGCCTTCTGCCTTTTCGCGAGCTTCTTCTTTGGCGTTTCTGCCTTTACCTTACCGACGTAACCCTTAATCTTTCGGTTGTGCCTTCTATTGCCTACGCTATTGCCCCTCTGTGGCTTCTTTGAATAAAGCTTGACCGAATGAGGCGTGTGCTTATTGCAGTATGGGCAGAAAGCAGATATTTGTTTTGCTATCTTCATATAATCATCAATCAGAAATTAGCATTAGGTATTATGATATTTTGTATTAAAAAGCTTTGTGTATGTTTATATACGGTGGTTTTTGTCGTAAAAAACACAACTACTGTAAAATTGTAGCCAGTTTGTTGTTTGAAAGGAATTCCACTTCTTTAATATCTGCAAGTTCTACCACCTGATCCTGCTTGAACGGCCCAATCTTTCCTTTGTTGGGCACAAGCAATTCGGGCAAATCAGAGGTTATCTTCATTTTTGTTTTTTGTATTTGCTCATTGCTGTTGATTTGCTGTGAATGTTTGCCAATTAACGTGAGTGCTTCTTTGTAGAGAGTCTGTTCCTCTTTCGGCACGTGCACCTCTATTTGCTTGTTATATGCGACATACAAGAGTATTTTCTGGAAGCGTTTTGTCTTTATCGTATCCAAGAGCTTCTTGAAATTCTTTGCTTGTTGTGCAGCATCGGTATTTTCCTCTAGTTTGGAAAGCTCAGAATACGCAGAAGGATAAAAATCATTGGCCAAGTCCAGCACTTCTCCCGTCTTGTTCTCTTCTGAAAGTATGTTAAAAAGAAGATTGATGGAAATATCCATGATTCTCTTTTTGTGTTTTAATCTAAAAACCTTACTTAGAGGAGGGTTCACTTCCAGTATTATATGCACAACATAGTTTCATTTAAATGATAAAAATAGGATTAAATAAAATACATATATTATATAAGGGACAAGATTAGTGGAACTGTGGGGTGGTGAGGGTGTCAGCCAGCGCCTCCATTTTTATCTTTATTACTTTGTCCGATATCACATTCAGTTTATTTATGAATTCGGTGTCTTTGCTTATTACCACTACCTTTGCATACTTGTCCAATCTCGCGTTTATCATCTTTTCAGTGTCCGATATGTTTTTCATTCCGGTTTCGTATTCTATTGCTATCTGTTTCCCATGCAAATATGCAACAACGTCCGGACCGTACGGCTTGTTGTAGATCCAAGACCTTATCCCGGAGTCGGCAAATGCTTTACATATCCTATTCACGTTGATATCGTGCTCTGCGCTATGCGTTGGTGCAGTAATATACCATAACTCGTTTCCATCTACGTACCTGCTAACAATCCCCAAGCCCGTTAATTTTTCCAAATTCGCTTCAAAATCACACATTTCTGGCTTGAGTGCAGATTTCAACGCACTTTTTTCTATTCCCTTCTCAGCAAGCTTCTCTATCTCATAAGAGTAATCGAGTGATGTTGCGGTTTTAAGGTACACCCTCACGCTTTTGGGTGCTTTTCCGCTTTCATGAACTATGCATCTTCCCACACGCAGTTTCCTCATTTCTTTCTTAACTGCTATGAATCGCTCGTGCTCGTTTCCTTGTGCTATGAGGTTTGCGATATAATTGAGCTCCTCTGGCTCTTTCTGGGAAAATGCAAACATCATGTTAGAATTGCTCCTCAAACCTGCAGGTATTGCCTTTACTCTCTGAGAAATCGCCACGATGCCAACATTGTATTTTCTTCCTTCTGCCGCAATCCTGCTAACTGTAGACGAATCAACAACGTTCTCTGCTTCGTCTATCACTATATAAAGAGGTTTGGAAAATCTGCCTTTGCTTACCATGTATGAATATATTTTTCTGAGAATGCCATCCACGTATGCTGCGTGTGCTTCTTTTGTTCGCAATCTAGAAGTGACGAATATGTTGCTCGCGTTAATTAAGTCTTCCACGTTTACTGTTTTGCCTGATCCCGATGCAAGCATAGTTACCCTATCGCGCAGTGATTCAATCTGTCTTCTTTCGGAAATTCCAGACTTCTTGGCAAGCCCTGAAAGAGCGTAGCAAAGCGAGCTTATTCTGGGAATCATTCCTTTCGTTTCAGAAACATAGTATGTATACGAAAGTGCCTTGTAAAGTATATGGCTTTGTATGTCGCCAAGCCTGAATATTTTACGCAACAACGAAGTGACCTCGCCGGTTCGTTCATGCTGGCTCAACCCATCGAGATCCAGCAAATTTGTTCCGAATATCGAAGCATCATATACCTTGCAGTCAAGATCGCTACCGAACTTTGCATACTCTGCGTGCGGGTCTATTATGAGTACGTTTGCCCCGAACTTACGCAAGCTTGACAATATGTTATATGCTGCGTTGGATTTGCCACTTCCGCTCTCTCCAACTATGCACATGTTTCTATTTTTCGGGCTTCTGGAAAGGTTGTAAAAAGAAGGTATTATTTTTCCGCGGAACGAGTACCTCAGGGTTCCATTTGCGTTGTGCAACGAAAGCGCAGAGCATTCTATCCCAATCCCACAAAAACAAGGTAAAAAACACGCTATCCAATCAAATATCCTATCTATAAGTACATCTAGCATAAAACCCACCTTCAAAAAGAGAGCGTTTACTTTATCAACGCTATTTCCTCCGACTCACTTATCAATGGCGATGACGGCGTTTCAAGAATGACTGGTATGGAATTTGTCTTATCTGCCCAAATAAAAGCCTTCAACGCATCCCGTCCTATCTCGCCAAAGCCGATGTTGGCATGTCTATCCTTTTTGGATCCCAGTCCGAACAGCGCATCGTTGCAGTGCAGCGCCTTTACATTTTTCATCCCCAGTTTCGCGTCAATCTCTTCTATTATGTCAAGGTTTCGTATATCATAGCCGTATGCGAATGCATGGCACGTGTCTATGCAGAAAAACAAGTTGTCTGCGTCAACACTATCTCGTATTTCTGCGAGATCCTCAAAAGATGCGCCTATGTTGTTGTTCTGCCCAGCCTCATTCTCTATCAGTATTCTTCCGTTAAACAAAGGCACGTATTCTTTTAATATTGCAACCGCGTTCGCTATGCCTTCGCTTTTAGGGCGCCCTTTGGTGCTTCCAAGATGCACTACTAGATTCTCAATTCCTATGTCATTGCATTTTTTAATCTGGGTGCGAACGCTAACTTTCGTTAATTCTATTATCCTGCCTTCTGAGCTTGCCAGATTCGGAAGATAAGGCATGTGCACGAACAGTTCGCTTATGCCATATTTGCCTTTCAAAGACTCAAACATCGCATTGTCCCAGTTGGGCATCTGGGCATTCCAGCTCCTCGGATTTCCCATAAATATTTGTGCAGTATTGCTACCCATCTTCGCAGCATACTCCATCACTGCAGATATGCCTCCTGATGAGGTAATATGCCGCCCTATCAAGCGCATGATTCTACTTCCATTGCAACATTATTATTTCTTTGCGAGGCGGAAGGTGCGCCTCATTCATTACTGGTTTTCGATGCTCCAATTATCACCCGACAGCTCGCGATATGTCCATCTTACGGATGTATCGCTAACTACAGCTTCAAGCACGTAACGTTCGTGCTTTCCTTCCAATTCGGCAATGGTGCATCGTTTTACTAACTGCATTGCAGCCCTAATTAGCGCTACCACATCACATGCGCAATTCTTGCTGCATTCGGGGCATACCTTCACTACCCTGTTCGTCACTAAATCCGAAAATTTCTGCATCCTATCCTCTATGCTATTCGCTTTTTCCATACTCTCACCAAGAACCAGTGCGCTTCAAGTCGCATGCCGCTTCTATAGCGTAGGCAAACGCTCTCTGCAAGAAGTATATCAAAATACAAGTATTTATATCTTACTAAATATTTTCCATAAAAGTATAAGTTTATATTATTAAGTAGCAAAATAATATTGCCCGCAAACACGGGTCGCGATAGAAATATCGCGTTTCCAAGAACCAGTGCGGTTTAGGCCGCACTGATGCGTATATATTGAAATGCTTCCAAAAGAAATTGATGTACGAATACATAATATACGTCGCATTCGCGTTGCTCGCATTAGGCGTATTGGCGTTGTTTGCTTACTCGGTTCTCAATATTGCGCATCACCCAAACTCAAACGTCGAAAATGCGAGTGTTGGTGGGGTGGTGCTCATAGGACCTATTCCATTGGTATTCGGAAGCGATAACAACTCGTTGGTTTTCGCCGAAGTGCTGGCGCTAATTCTCACGTTATTGGCGATATTGTTATACTTGTTAGCTAAGAGGTAGGATTTTAGTATTATTTGTGTCAATCTATAATCTGTGTGATGTTATGTTTGAAATAAAGACCGATAACGCAAAATACTGGAGGGACTGCGTTGACGCAATAGTCAATCTTGTTGACGAAGGAGCGTTCAATATAACAAAAGAGGGGATAACCCTGAAGGCCATGGACCCTTCTGGGATAAGCATGGTTTCTTTTTCAATACCTAGCAAAGCGTTTGCAAAGTTCAACGTTGAAAAGGACGTTTCAGTAGGGTTGAACCTAGATAGCCTTGGCAAGGTCCTCTCGAGAACAAGGGATAACGAGGCTCTAGTAATGAAAGAGGGTGAAGGCAAGCTACTTTTAGAATTCATAGGGAAGAGCAGCAGGAGAAGATACAAGCTGCCAATAATAGATGTGAGAAAGGGAGTCGACAAGGAACCAAACGTTTCATTTGATGCCTTAGTAGACGTCACCGGAGAACCTTTGAAGGACATAATAAAAGACGCAAACCAAATCTCCTCTTACATATCCTTCAAGGCGTCGAAAGAGCAATTCACTATAAGCGCGAAGGGAGATTCAGGGGAATTGGAAGAAAGTCACGAAAACGACGGAAGCATAATAAAGAAACTCGAAACATCTGCAGAATCAAGCGCGGTGTTCAATCTTGAATACCTAGACAAGATGGTAAAAGCATGCCCGGTAGGAAGCAGCATACACGTATCCTTGAAGACCAACGAGCCACTTAGGGTAAGCTATGGTATAGGTGAAGCAGTAATAACATACTTCATAGCGCCTTACATGGAGAACTGATCTTTAATCGGTTCTCGCCCAAATCCCGGAATTTCCATTCGGAAACACCTCGCTAACAGAAGGAATATGCAATTAAAACAAAAAATTCAAGCTTGCGATTTGAAATGTACATCGTGAAAAGGCAAAGAAGCAATTACTCCTTTGCCTTTGCTTCTCTGCTTTCCTTAAGCAATGCCATTGCCTTGTTTTTATCCGAGAAGCCATCCACTCTCACGAACTTCCCCTTTTCAAGTTCTTTCATATGCTCGAAGAAATGTTTGAGCTTGTCCTTCGCATATTGCGGCAAATCGTTTATGTCGTTTACGCTTTGCGCTGCAGGGTCTATCTTTTCAATAGGCACTGCGATTATTTTACTGTCTGGTCCTTCCTCATCTGTCATTTCGAGAACGCCTATCGGCTTGCATTTAACTGCAACTCCGTTGGCTATAGGTGCAGAATAAACCAGCACATCGAGGGCGTCTCCATCCTTGCCTAAAGTGCCCATGGCAAACCCATAGTTTGCTGGATATCTCATAGAGGTGAACAGAAGTCTGTCCAATTTCACTCCCTGTAGCTCCTCGTCAAACTCGTATTTTTCAGAGCCTCCCGAACTGATTTCTATGTAAGTCCAAAAAGTATCTGGGAAATCCTTCGTTTGCGTATTCATGTTCATAATATCACCAGTTATTTTGCGTCAACATTATTATTCATTGTGCGTTCAACCTGAAAGCATCTTGTCAAGTTGAGGGTATGAACCCAACAGGTTTTCGTTTTCAAGTTGCTGGTACACCATGTACATGATACCCACTTCAAGGAGTATTCCAACTCCTGTGCCTATGGCCCCTGTAAGCGTAGCCAACGCAGCAAGAAGCCCAACGAATGCGCTTCCAAGAACTGCTATCGTAGGTATGTATTTGTTGAGTACGCTTTCCACAATTCTCGGATCTCGTCTGAACCCAGGGATTTGCCAGCCAACATCCTGCAGTTGCTCGGCAACGTGCTTTGGACTCTGTCCAGTCATGTCTATCCAGAATATTCCAAATACTATGCAGAGCGCCACCATCGACACTACGTAAACCACTATATGTATCCATTCAGGTACCATGACCAACCCCCCAGTTGGCAAATACAACTGCGTAGAATGCGTTGAAAGATATTGGGTGTAAGCAGTATAACCCCCTATGCCATAAGGTGCGGCATAAGGCAGCTGGAATTGCGGAGAGATCAAGTAAAGGAGTCCGCCAACTAGCGTAAGCGTAGATTGCGCTCCGCTTCCAACAGGCTGGTATAACGCAATGAACTTTGCCAATCCTGCGAAGCTTCCCGTTACTCCGGCAAGGAACCTAAGCCATACCTGAAGGCTGAATTCAAAGGATGTTGCAAGTATGACTGGCAGAACGCTGGTATAAAGCAAAGGAATCGGAAGTCTTCCTCCGACCCCTCTGAACTGGCTGAATACCAATGGCAATTCGACTTTCACGTCATATGCATATATGCATACCATGAACACCAGCAACGAGAACAGCAGAGGCCCAAATGCAAGCATGGCGTTTGGTATTGCCGATGCTCCACCGCCAGATATCGCGCTAACTGCTTCAGGAATTATTATTTGGATCGTTCCCCCCACTATCGAATAGGCAACCCCCCCAGCTATGAACAGGTTCAATCCCGAGGTTATTCCATACTTTGTCATTGCCTCATCTAGATAGATGACGCATATCGCCCCCGCGGCAAGTTGCACTGCCACAAGCATAAACGCGCTGTTCGATATTATTGGGACATAGCCCGTAGCAGTAAATATGTAAGATTCGACTACTGCTATCACTATTGCTGCAAACTTCTGTATCGCCTGGAACTCGCTCTTCTGTTTCATGTCGTTTTTATCTATCTTTATGATTCCAGATCCGTCAAGCATCTGAATTATTATGCCTGCTAATACTATGGGCCCTATACCTACCGTAATCAAGCTTCCAATTCTAGCTGCGAATATTATGCTGATCAATTGTATGGAAGGCTGGTTCAGCACCGCGCTGTTCGTGCCTACTGCGGGCGTGCTGAATAATATGAAATAAATGCCCATTATTATTGCAGTCCATCGTAGCTTCTCCTTAAGCGTGAGCGGGGTTGCAGGCTTTTTTATCGCAGGTATAGAATCAAGTATCTGCTCAAGTACTTTATGCATTATTTACACCGTAGGAATGCTAATTATCCTGTTCTAAAGGATATAAACCTATGCATGCGCCAATGTTGCTGCATCAACGCCTTAAACTTAATAAGTTTAATTGAGCAAGTCTGATGGGTGTATGAATGATATTCGCTAACGAGTCTACTTTTAAAAAATTCGTTGAACAGAACAGGGAAGAAGAATTCGATAAACTATTCGACAATGCAGTGGCAAACGTAAAATCCGGAATTCTCGGCGCAACATTCCCCATGTATATCGCAGGGAAAGAGGTCCATGCAGTAGATCTCATAGAAGAATATTCACCGATAGACAAAAACCTGCTAATCGGCAAGTTCCAAAAGGGCACAAGAGAGCACGCAACGTCTGCGATAAACGCGGCAAAGGCGGCATTTCTCTCATGGAGTTCTACAGGTTACAAGGAGAAAGCCAAGATAATGCGCAATGCTGCAGACATTTTCGCTAGAGAGAAATTCACGATAGCTGCGATATTAAGCATAGAGAACGGAAAGACGAGGTACGAGTCGATAGGGGAAGTTGACGAAGCTATAGATTTCTTGCGCTATTATGCAGATGACCTGGAGAGGAACAAAGGCTATCTTAGGAAGGCAGCATCCTTGGGCAGCACAAGCAAAGTAAATGCAGGCTTTCAAGGGGCTCCGGGAAACACCGAAAAAGTCGAGATAAGAATGATGCCTTATGGAGTTTTCGGAGTTATAGCGCCGTTCAATTTTCCAATATCTATATCTGTGGGAATGAGCACCGGCGCTCTGATAACCGGCAATACTGTGGTATTCAAACCGTCATCAACAGATAACATGACTATGCTTACCGGGGTAAAAATATACGAAATATTCAAGGAAGCAGGAATTCCGGAGGGGGTTTTCAACATCGTGACCGGACCTGGTTCCGAAGTGGGGGACGAATTGGTCACGAGCCCCTTGGTTTCAGGGATAGCATTTACCGGATCGCGCACAACGGGCATGGGCATGGTGGCAAAATCTCTGGTCCAAAACCACCAAAAAGTTTTCGTCGTCGAAATGGGGGGCAAGAATCCCGCGATCGTTTCAAAATACGCAGACTTAGACAATGCTGTTGATGGTGTTGCAAGCGCAGCATTCGGATTTGCAGGACAGAAGTGCAGTGCATGTTCGAGACTGTACGTGCATAATTCGGTAAAGGAGCAGTTCGTGAGCAAGTTAGTAGACAAGGTAAGAGGTTTTAACATAGGAAACCCTTTGGAAAAGAGAAACTATGTCGGCCCTCTGATAAGTGCAAAAGCACTTGAGAAATTCAAATGGGCAATGGAAGAGGCGCATCGTTCCGGCAGAGTAATACATGGGGGTAATGTGGTTAACGACGGGAAAGGATTATACGTAGAACCCACCATAGTCGAGTTGCCGCATGACAACAAGCTGTTCCACGAGGAACTCTTCGTGCCGATACTGGTTGTAGACTCGTTCAAGAGCATGGAAGAAGCGCTGGAAAAGGCAAACGATGTCGATTACGGATTGACTGCGGGTTTTTACAGCATTAAGAACAGCGAGATAAAATACTTCAAGGATAGAATCCAAGCGGGCGTAGTATACATAAACAGGCAAACGAGTGCCACTACTGGCGCAATGGTTGGCCTTCACACCTTTGTGGGATGGAAAGGCAGTGGACTTACTGGGAAAGGAACAGGAAGCAGGTTCTACCTGCAGCAATTCATGAGGGAACAAAGCATAGCGAATGTGAAGTGATGTTTGAAAGGAAGACTGGCATTAACTCTAGACTCCAAAGCGCGATGGAATACCTCATGACCTACGGGTGGGCGATACTCATCATTGCGGTCGTATTGGGTGCCTTGTTCCAGCTTGGAATCTTCAACGCCTCGACGTTTACTCCAAAGGCACCTCCTGGCGCATGCCACGTATTCAGGCCAAACGGCCCAGGCACGACTTCATTCATAAACTTGCAGGGCATATGCAATGGCGAATTGCCACAATATGTATGGAGGCAGCAAGGCGCAGCTTCCTATGCAAATGTGCCTGACAAATCAATGCTTGGTCCTACGCAGATTACAATTTCGGTGTGGTTAGAATCAACGACAAAAAATTGGAAAGAATTCATGCAGAAGCAAAGCTACAGCAACAATGGAATATGGTTCGGTACGGATTCTGGAGGGAACCCATATTTCTATTCGTGGACAAGCAAAACCCTCCGTAACGCATGCGACAATTCGCATTCGGTTAGCGATGGCAGTTGGCACAACGTCGCAGTTACGTACAATGGTTTTGCGGTAACAACATATGATAACGGGAAGCAGATTTGCCAATACAACTATGGGACATATCTCCCTCTTGGATACCAAATCGGCACGGCGCTGACCATAGGTGCGTATGGCGATTTCTCTTGGAGCGGGCTTTATTCGAACTTTCAGATATACAATTCATCATTATCTGCGAATGAGATAGTGGCGTTGTACAATGAGGGAATAGGCGGCGCGCCTGTGCAGCTCAACAACCTCGTTGGCTGGTGGCCCCTCAACGGCGACACGAAAGATTACTCTGGAAATGGCAACAATGGAGTTTCGTCTGCGGTAACCTTTACAAGCGAATGGGCAAGCACGTATTCTGCGCCATGATTACTTGAATCTGATGGTGTCAAGATCCATTGGGGATCTGGATTCTACGTGAAGTCTGTTGCCCAAGCTTCTTGCAAGGTCCTCGCACTTGCTTTCCTCTCCATGCATCGTGAATATCTTGCGTGGAGTAGGTTTCAGGTTTTCAACGAAATCCATTAATTGCCTGCGATCGCTGTGTCCGGAGAAACCTTCTATCGTCATTGCATTCATGCCTATCTTCATATCAACCAACTTGCCGTCTTCTCCAGGCAATGCAACTTCCCTAACTCCATTTTGTATTCTTCTACCCATTGAAGAAGCGCTGTTATATCCTACGAACATCAACGTGTTCTTCGGATCTGCTGCCAACGCCTTGAAGTATTCAAGGCTTGCCCCCCCATTCAGCATTCCTCCGCTTGCTAGTATAATTGCAGGACCCTTTTCAACTATCTCAGAACGCTCGCCCTTCGCAATCTCGAATATCTCGCTTTCGAATGGGCTCGCATTGCTTAATATTCTGCGCTGCAGGCTGCTCTTCAAGTATTCCGGATATGCAGTATGGATCGCGCTTGCCTCGAGAATCATGCCATCGAGATACACTGGAACATCAAACTTGTACTTTGGGTTGTTGGTCATGTAGCTTTCCAACGCGAGCATAAGTTCCTGGCTTCTTCCTACTGCGAACAAAGGTATCAATACCTTGCCTTTGTTGTCTATGGTCCTCTTTATGTTTTCCATGAGATTCAATTCTGCTTGCTGCCTGTTTTGCGTTATGTCGTTAGGTCCGCCGTAAGTGCTTTCTATGAACAACGCGTCAATCTTCGGATATTTAACGTCTGCAGGATCTAGCAATCTAGTAAAGCCGTATTTCATGTCGCCAGTGTGTACGATGTTGTACATGCCTTCTCCAATATGCAAATGCGCAGTTGAACTTCCCAGTATGTGTCCAGCGTTGTGGAACGTAAGCTTTATCTCGTTGGTGAGATTCGTAACTTCATGGTAGTCTCTGGTGATTATGTGCGAAAGCATCTTCTTTACGTCCTTTTCGTCATACAATGGGGTGCCACCGCTTCTCTGAACTAGTTTTATGTAATCGTAAAGAAGCAAGGCCGCAAGATCCTTCGTAGGCGGCGTGCAATACACAGGTCCTTCATATCCGAATTTGAACAGGTAAGGTATGAATCCCATGTGGTCCATGTGGCCGTGGGTAAGTACTACAGCATCAAGGTCGTTTATTGTGATGTTCGCGCTGTCCAAATACGGGAATGCCTTGTTTTCGTCGCTTCCCGCGTTAGCGTCCAGACCTTTTACGGATGGTTCCGGACTCAACCCGCAGTCGATGAGTATCTTCGAATGGTTTGTTTCTATCAGCAAGCTGCTTCTTCCCACTTCCTTGAAACCACCCAATGCCGTTGCCTTTATCCACTCGCTCTTCGCTATGGGTTTGTTTATTCTTTTACCGACGTTTATCAGAAACTTCTTCCTGAAGCTGCTCTCCGCCAGGCCCATCATGCGCACGCTTTTTATCACGTCGCTGTTCATCGTAGGGATCCTAAGTACCTTTGGCACCCATCTTGTTTCAATAACTATCTTCTTGAGCGTAGAACCTTCCTTCCCTATGACAAGTCCGGGCTTTGCGGCCTCTATGTAAACCTCGCTGAATTCCTTGACAAAACGCACGTTTTCAGGATTGACCCCCGCATCTGACGGCAGTATTTCGAATATTCTCTTCCTTGCCTCTTCCTCGTCCATTAATTTGTCTTCGACGCTCCTTACAACTAGCTTCTTCTTCACGTTCGCGGATATGTTCCTTATAAGATGATCGTCGTTGAAAATCGCAGGTATGTTCTCAACGTACACCGCAATATCAGGGCCTTCGTACCTAGCCTCAACGAACTTAACCTCTTCGGGCATAAGTCGCTTTATGGTAGTCAATATGTCTTCTTTGCTTTCATTAGTTTCCAATAAACCACATTCAAGTTGATGATTCCGATTATATGATAGAACATAAAACCGCGCTGCGGCGCAAAACCGCAGCGAAGTAAAAATTTACTTTGAAGAAGATTCCAGCTGTTCAGCCGTAACTTCTTTGTAGCCTGCTTTTGTTATCATGGCAATGTGTATTGTGTCTCCTGTTGCTATGTCCCTCTTCATAGCTATCTTTATCGCCTTGGCAGCGTGCCTTGCCATTTCTTGCACGGTCTTTCCTTCTTTGTAAACATCCTCAAGGTAGCCAAGAGCCCCGCTCTGTCCGCTTCCCACAGATATGAACTTGCTTTCTTTTATCAAGCCCCCTATTGCATCAAGCGAGTAAAGTGCGGGTCCGTCTACGCTCATGCCCCCAACTATCAATCCAACCATGAATGGCATCATCTTGTTTTCCTGAAGCAGCACTGATAGAAACGACGTAGCTGCATTCGGGGACATGCTCCTTCCTTCGTTCATCTTGTAAAGTTCATTCTGCGCTTTGAGTATTTTCACCAAATACTGCGCGTCACCCACAGATCCTGCTATAGTCATGCCGAGATTCTCATCTATCATGTTTATCTTTACAGCTTCCGGACTCGCAAGAAAAGTGTCCATGCTTGCTCTTGAATCTGCGCCTAGCACAACTCCATCGCTACATAATATGCCAACAGTGGTAGTGCCGTGCATGGCCTTCGCTGCAATTTCCCTATAAGTTCCATAGTCTTGATTTTGGCTCATTTTATCCACGCTTCTTTAAGTATATTCTTTAAGCATAAGAATTAAAAATAAAAGAAAAAGCCGTTATTTTTGCTATAAATAGTCCCTATATTTATAAAAGGTTTGCTATCATAACGTCGTTTGTGCCAGTAAGCTCCGCATAAGCGAATGTTCTGTACACCTTTGTTATCTTTACTTTGTATTCCTTGCCTATTCTGGTCTTGGCATTTTTAATGAAGACAACAAGATCAGCTATCTTACCAATGCCTTCCCCGCTAGCGTTCTTTGCAGCAACCTTTACGTCGTACAACTCGCCCTCGCTTAATACTTGGTTCTCCATTTTTCTCACCAAAGCCGACCTTTTTCATCGTTCAGCTCTAATCTACTTTTAACCTTGCCTAACTATTTAAAGCTTCTGTGCCAAAAGTTTTAACGATTAGGCAAAATATTTACCATATATCGATTAATGTTGAGATATGATAATATTGCCTATTCCATAGTTAGGGAGGAGTTGGCCTGAAGTGCTGGTTGCGTTTTGCGACGCGAAATACATCTGGTTTATCCCTGCACCAAGGCTCATGTTTATGGTGAAGCTATTCGTAGCGGGCCCAACCGTCAGCGTTTTCACAGGTGCATTAAACGAGTTAAGGTACACAAATACCTGCATGCTCTTTCCATACCCTGCGGCATCGAATTGCACTGTTGCATTTGGCCTAGGCGTCCTTGTGTAAATATCGACTCCGCGTATGTTAGGGCCCCACCACAAATTATTGTAAGAGGCATTGCAACCTATTGAAGCGCATATTGTGTATCCTGGAACCCAGGTTCCCACAGTGTAAGGAACGATCTGGTTTGCAACCTGCTGCACTCTAGTCTGGTTTACTTCGAATATCATGGTCGTGTTATCCTGATAAACGGGCAGGCCGAACATGTTCGAAAGATAGGTTCCCAACGCTAGCTGCTGGCTGTCGTTATACGCGCTTCTCAACACTGTTACAAACTTCGTGTTATACACGCCGAGCCAGAACATGGTCGTGTTACTTGCATTGTATGTCAATGGCGTAGGATACGAAAGACCATATCCGCTCTTAAGGTATGCTGCAGCTACGCTAATAGGTATGAATAGGCCAGCCTGCGCCTGCGTGCTGTTTGATCTGGTGGCATAACCGTTTATCATCGGCTTTTTGAATATGGTTTGGTAGTACATTTCCATGCCTTGGTAAAGCATAGGCATGCTCTGCGTATAATCTGGCAGCGTCGGCAGGAACAGCATCGAATAATTGCCGGGTATCTTTGATATTTCTCCATATGCTTTAGGTATTTGCGGCGTGACAAACGAATTGTTTATGAACGTAGCGCCTACAGGTATCCCCGCGGTTTCAAGTACTATAAGAAGCGCAAGGATCCCGCATACTGCCATAACCTTGTTTTCGTCTGTATACCTTTTCCTGGCAAAGTCAAGCACTGAAATACTGCCGAAAGCAGCTAAGATCGCCATGCCCATGCTCACGAAGAGATTGAACCTTCCAGGTTCTCTGATTAGATTGAATATGGGTATGAATGTATATACATAGAATAATCCAGGTATGCTTGTTGCGCTTGCGGTTATCTGAACGTATGGGCCCAGGGCAAGTATCGCGGAAACCAGCACTATGCTTGACCATAACAATTTGTCCTTCCTTTCCCCGACATGGGAAAACAGCCCGAGTATGGCAAGTGCAAGGGCAACATACCCGACATATGCAACTCTTTCGCTTGGCCCGGCAGCAAATATGCTGAAGTAGCTATTCGATATGCTTGAGAACAGGTTGTTGTATCCGCTCGGCATGAAGTAGCTCAATACCGGGGTGCTCCACAAAACGTCTATTGCAGTGGCATTTTGTTGTGCATAGCTTACTCCGCTCAATGTAGTATGTATTATTGGGAGTATGAAATAAGCTCCGACAAGGAGTATGGTGATCCCCATAGCAGCTATGCTTATTCCCATTTCCTTTGTAACTAATTCTTTTCTGTCAACAGTGATGAGATAGAAAATTGCGAGTGCGATGAATATCTGCACTGCCATTATCCCGTACTGTATGAACGCACCGAATGAAAGCAGGAGGAACGTTATCCCTGCATAAACCCCATATTTCCAATGCTGCGTTTCGCGCATGCGTATTATCAAGTATACGAATAACGGCATGAATTCGATGCTTGCAACATCAAGGTGGCCGGCGAATGCATGTGCCATATGGAAACTGCTGAATGCGAATACTGTACCTGCTATGAATGCCGAATATCTCTCTTTGGTTATGTGCTTTGCCAGTACGAACATGAACAATCCGGAAAGCGCGAAAGAGAGAAAAAGCAGGACGTTGTATTCGAATATCGTGCCAAAGGCCTGAAATGGCGCGGCAATAATTGCTGCAAGGGGCAGCATGGTTTGCGATACGAGGTTTGCGCCTATTGGGTAGTATAACAGATTGGTGAAGAAAGGCGTTGTGTGGAGAGTGAATATAGAATAAGGCACCCACCATAATCCCCAAAGCGTTTGGTATAGGTCCGAGCCACCATTAAGCGTTGTGTTAGAAGGATTCGCTGCAACCGGCCACAGCACTATTGCGGCAATACCCAGAAATATCAGGAATACTGCGAGCAGTTCATAATTAATATATTTCTTGGCTTTGCTAATAATCATGTTTAACTGCATGAGCTCACGAGATACACTTTATCTCATTAAACTATAAATATACCATTGATATAATGTCCGAATTCGCCAATATAGGGAAAAAAGCGTCTACCACGCTTTATCTCAGTTCGATAGGCAAGGTGCTGAGCCTTGCGATAACAATATTGATAGTGCTTCTTTTCGCCAGGGAGCTCGGCCCAAGTGATTTCGGGGTTTACATCATAGCATTGGGTTATGCAGGCATATTCGGTTCCGTAAGCCATCTAGGTGTGGGAAGCTATTTCACGAAAGGCCTTGCTGAAAACTCCTACAAAAAGGATAAGGATCAGGCAATAGCAACGCTAGCGAACGGATACGTTCTCGTGGTTATAGGCTCTGCAATACTCTTGATATTGGCATTATTGGGAAGCTTCGTAGCCTCATCCTACCTTAACAAAATAGGCATACCTCCACTAACTTTCATGCTAGCTTCAATGGATGTTATAGCAAGCATATTCTGGGGGGTGACTTACATGGCGCTGATAGGTTTCGGCGACGGCGGTTCATCGGCGAGGACTACGGTCATAGTTAGTTTCGCGCAGATAGTGGCGGGCTTTCTCCTAATTAAAATGGGATTCGGAGTTAACGGGGCTATAGTGGGCATGCTGGCTGGAGACGTCATTGGGATGGTGGTGTCGCTGCTCTTCCTGTCGAATAGCATCCCCGCGGGTTCGTGGATTGCAATAAAGAACCTAAGCAAACTCGAGCTCTCGAAAATCCTGAAGTTCTCGATACCTTTAACCGCAAACAACATAGTCACCACAATAGTCGCAAATGCAAGCACGCTGCTTTTGGGTTATTACGCAGGGAGCATTATTTCTGGAAATTATGGTGCTGCGATGAAGAGCATAGGGGTTGTGATTTTCCTCTACGGGGTCATGGCCACGGTTCTAATTCAGGCATTCTCAATGGTTCTATCATCAGAGAAACACAGCCACGACATAGAAAAAGCGTTGAACTATTCGACATACTACTCAATGCTCTTCCTCCTTCCCATAATAGTGTTCATAGCAGTGTTCTCAGTCCCTCTGATAAAGGTTATGTTTACCCAAAGCTACAGTTCTGCGCCGCTAATGATAAGTTTGCTGTCTGCAGGCGTTGCGCTGGGATTCGTGGTGACCAATGCGGCCAACTTATTCATATCTAGCAACAAGACGAAGGAACTTTTCATCTACTCTTTCTCGTCAAGCGTCGTGCAGCTGGCTGCGTTGCTCCTTCTTGTTCCAAGATTCGGCGCAATCGGCCTAATAATAGCGATATATTACATAGGCAATATTGTGAACTTGCTATTGTACTCTATGAACCTGAAAAGGATGTTCTCGATAAAACTCGACTATCGTATGCTGATAAGACTCGCAGCGAGTTCGTGCGTTCTTCTAATGATACTATACTTTATGCCGACGTTTGGAAACTCAATATTGCAACTTGTAGCTGGAGCTGTTGCAACCTGCTTGCTCTATCCGCCTATTCTTGCAACTTTCAGGGCAGTAGACCATGAGGCACTAAATACGGTGAAATCGGTTCTTCCCGACGCGAAGATTGTCGGCATGGCGTTCGGGTTGTTCAAAGCATATTCTTCTATTTTCATCAACATGTACCAAAATGACGACCAAGTGAATGCATGAATTTTGCGGACACGACCTTGGTATTGCCCACACTGAACGAAGCGCGAAACATAAGCAAGGTAATAAGCGGGGTTCGGAATAATTTCGATGGAATCAGGATAATCGTCGTAGACGACGGTTCAACAGATTCCACAAAAGAGGAGGTAGCAAAATTCAAAGGCGTTGGATTTTTCGATAGGTCGAAGAGGAATCTAGGAAAAGGACTGACCGCAAGCATAATATACGGAATTACGCATTCAAAAACCAAATTCGTGATAGTTATGGATGCGGATCTGCAGCATCCATTTGAAAAAATAAAAAACATACATTCGAATCTGCTGAACGGTTCTAATTTATGCGTGGGGACTAGAAAGAAGGTGGAGGAATGGCCACTTTATCGTCAAATAATATCTAAAACGCTCATGAAGCTCGCTGAATTGACTTTGGCAGCACGCAATGCAGAATCCTGCGATGACGTATTCTCTGGATTTTTCGGAGTAGAACGAACTCTTTTCCTGGACATATACTCGTCTAATAAGAAAAGGTTCGTCGGATATGGCTACAAGGTGCTTTTCGATTTCCTAAAATGCATCCCAAAACATACTCTTAGAATGAGCGAGATAAGCTATACCTTCAGAAACAGAAAGTATGGAACATCGAAAGCGTCTCTGCCGCAAGCTGTCGCGTTACTGCGTTCGTTCCTTACTTGAGGTTGTACTTATGTTCTCTTCCATAACTCCATAATGTTTGGTTATTGCAGCATCAACGAAACTCAAGAATAATGGTGCAGGTGCGCAGAATCTGGATTTCAATTCGGGGTGGGCCTGTGTTCCTATTCCGAAAGAGTTCTTCCATTCTATGAACTCAACGAGCTTTCCGTCAGTCGTGGTTCCGGATACAATCAAACCGTTGTCGGTCATCCGATCTTTATACTGGTTGTTGAATTCGTATCTGTGCCTATGCCTCTCGCTTATTTGCTCTTTTTTGTATGCTTTGTACGCTATAGTATCCGTTCCATGGAGCTTGCATTCCCATGCCCCAAGACGCATAGTGCCTCCCTTTTCGTTAATGCTTTTCTGCTCTTCCATTATGTCAATCACTTTATGCTTTGCATCAGGATCGAATTCTGAACTGCTTGCGCCATCAAGCTTGCATACGTTTCTCGCGAATTCTATCGCCATTAGTTGCATTCCCAAGCAAAGTCCCATATAGGGTATGTGTTTCTCTCTTGCATATTGAATTGCGTTAATCATCCCCTCAATGCCCCTCTTGCCGAATCCTCCGGGCACTATTATCCCATCAATTCCTTCAAGCTCCTTGTTTGCGTCTCCTTTTTCAAGCAACTCCGATTCCACCCATTTGATGTCTATTCCGGTGTTGTGTGCGGCACCAGCATGCACTAGCGATTCCTTAACGCTTATGTAAGAGTCATGTAATTTAATGTATTTTCCAACAACCGCAACTCTGACTCTTTTTGCTGGATTCAGCGTGCGTTCAAGTCTTGCCTTCCAGTCATCTAATTTTCCCTTGTTTATATTTTTATTCTCCAGCTGTAGTTGCTCTATAAGCATGGTGTCAAGTTTTTGCTTCATGAAATGCAAAGGTATGCTGTAAAGTGTGGACAGCGTCCCATCATCAATTACCCGCTCCGGATTCAAGCTGGTGAATAGTGCAATTTTGTTTCTGGCTTCGTCTTCAAGGGGTTCTTCGCATCTGCATAAGATGTAATCCGGATGTATGCCACTTTGCATCATTGCCCTGTATGCAAGTTGTGTGGGTTTTGTCTTTTGCTCTCCAACTGCACTTAACTTTGGCACATAAGTCACGTCTACAAATACAACCTTTTCCTTCAAAGACAACTGTCTCATTGCCTCTATGAAATATCCGTTTTCTATGTCTCCAACCGTGCCTCCAACTTCAATAACTAATACCTCTGGTTTCTGAGTTTCTGCAATATTCATTACGTTTTCTATTATCATATCCGTCAAATGGGGTATGATCTGCACGTCTCTGCCGAGAAAGTCTCCTTTTCTTTCCTTCTGGATTATTTTGCTGAACAGTTTGCCCCCAGTAATGGAGTTTTCTCCGGTGAGGGATTTGTCGAGAAATCTTTCATACATCCCGAAATCCATGTCAACTTCGCTTTTATCATCGAACACGAAAACTTCTCCATGCCTAAATGGATTCATGGTTCCGCAGTCATAATTCAAATATCCGTCGAACTTGACGGGAAGAACTTTGTAGTCGTAAAAATCGAGTATTTTCATTATAGAAGAAGATGCGATCCCTTTTCCCAAGCCGCTCATTAATGATCCAAGGATAACTATAAATTTAGTAGGCATAACTTATATTGCATGATTAAATATAAAATCGCTTGCGTGTTTTCACAGTCAAAAACAACACAAATTACACGCGTAAATAGCCGTCAATTCCTCGTCAATTTCGCTTTCCGTCAGTATTTATAAACGACATGACGTGTATTTTACTGTCGGCATTACGTCGATAAGTTTATAAAACTATATCGGTAGATATACTCGGTGAAAAAATGGCAGAGAGAATTGGTAAAGAGAAAATCAGCAGAGAAGACGGATACCTGTATTACATAGGAAAAGACGGGTATGTCTGGAAAACTCCAATGAAGAAGATAAACCCAAGAGGAAGAAAGGCAAAGGTCGGAAGCGAGAAAATCAGCAGGGCAGAAGGCTTCCTATACTTCCTTGACAAGGGCGGCTTCGTAGCAAGGGCAAAGATGAACAGAAAGGGAAGGAGATAATCCTTTCCGGCCTGTTCAATACAGGCCATCTTTTTCTATAAGGTTTATATTTCACATATACGTTCCTTATTGTATATTTTCAATCGGGAGTGAGTTTCGTGGATCTTTTAATATATACTGATGGGGCGGCGAGGGGCAATCCAGGGCCGAGCTCGTCAGGATTCTTCATACTCGATTCGAAGGAAAAACTCCTAGCAAAGAAAATATTCTACAACGGCATAACCACGAACAACGTCGCCGAATACAAAGCAGTAATAGCCGCGTTGGAATATGCCTCATCCATGTATGGAAAAGAGTCAAGAATTACTTTGCGTTCTGATAGCAATCTGATCGTCAACCAAATCAACGGGAAGTTCAAAGTGAAGAGCGATGCGCTGAGAAGCCTGCATACCAAAGCAAAATATGCCGAATCTAAGCTCGCAAGTTGCAAGTTTATAAATGTGCCGAGAGAAAATAAGTATATTACCTTGGTGGATTCAGAGCTTAATAAACTGCTTGACAAGAAAGAAAGGGATGGAACAACAGGAACAAATGAAAATGAAAGCAACGAGTCCTTCCAAGCAAAGTTAGGATGAGTATAATGCCTGAAGAGAACAAACCGGCGGGAAAGGGAGGAACGGCAAACCCACTCGCAAAGGAACTTTACACAAAAGCTGGCAACTTATTCGAAGACAACAAGTTCGACGAAGCGATCGAACTCTATTCACAGGCAATAAATCTAGATCCAGATTATTCGAGCGCATATTTCAACAGGGCATTATCCTATGCAATAACCAACAAATATGATTTGGCAGAGCGCGACATAGAGCAGGTAATGAAGAAAGAACCAGATAGCCACGATGCCCCTTACATAATGGGTATAATCTACGAGTCTCAGAAAGATTATCAGGGAGCAAAGGAATGGTTCAATAAGGCCCTAGAGAAAAACCCTACATATGCTCCGGCGAAAACCAAACTCGCACAGGTCAACGAGAAACTTGGCATAAGTACCAAATCCGAGGCTGCAATGGCCCAGCAAGGTGCTCCTGGCATAAACGTCGGGGTAGCAAAGGCGTCACCGCAAACCCAGCAAACCGGAACAGTAATAGAAGAGGGCCAGATAAAGCAGGTGGACGTTAGGCACTTCACATCTACGTTTAGGGACATAGTAGGAATGGACAAGGAGAAGGAATTCATATACCAGAATGTTACACTTGCGATAAAAAAACCAGAACTTCTCAAATCTTATGGCAAGAAGATAGGCGTAGGAGTTCTATTCTATGGGCCACCAGGTTGTGGAAAAACCAATTTCATAAGAGCAGTCAGCGGAGAAACTGGCTCGGGCGTAATACTCGCCAACATAAACCAGATAGTGGACATGTATGCAGGTAATACCGAGAAAAACATGCATGCAATATTCGAAAATGCTAGAAAAAATGCTCCCTGCCTGTTATTCTTCGATGAAGTAGACGCTTTAGGTACGAAGAGGGACAGCGAAAGCGGCGGAGGTGGTGGCAGCGGCATGCGCATGGCAGTAAACCAGTTCCTTCAGGAACTAGACGGCATAGAGAAAAACCCAGAGGGCATATTCGTAGTTGGCGCGACGAACCAACCTTGGGATATGGACCCTGCCTTGAAGAGAAGCGGCAGGTTTGGCAAGTCAATATATCTGAGGCCGCCCAACTTGAAGGAAAGGAAAGGTGCTTTCATATACCAAACAAGGAATATGCCGGTAGGTAGCGTAGCCTTCGGTAGATTGGCACGCGCAACAATAGGATTCTCGCATGCAGACATACAGGAAATATGCGATGATGCGGCTTTGCGTGTTGCTGCAGAAGAGGATAGGACTGGAAGGAAGAGGAAGCTAAAGACAAAGGACTTCTTAGTGGAGATTAGGAAACATGGTAATTCCCTTGACGAATGGTATGGGATGATCAAGAAAGACATAATCAGCAAAACCGAAGTGGAAGTAGTAGATGGAAAGAGAACCGAAAGGGTCAAGGAAGGAAAACTAACTCCTGAGGAAAAGCAAAGATACAAGCAGTTCGTCGGAGATGTCAAGTGGAATTCGAACTCGTTCGTTAAGTTCCTCAAGAAGATTATAAGGCTAATAAGTCTGTACTTGTTCTGAATTAGAATAGGCCTAGGCCGGGATTTCCGTTTTTATGTCGGACCCGGTCTTGAAGGTCCACAGCCTTCCGTGCCGCCGTTACACCACCAAGGCCATAATGCTCTTTTGTCGAATACGCTATTTATATGTTGTGCTTTTCCGGGATTTCAGCACCATGTGCCATTCTCAATGTTGTTTATCCCAAGGACCATGGCCTCATAGTTGCACTGCCAGAAATAGGTAGTTAACGACTGCAGTCTGCTGTCTCCCGCGGATCTGTAAAGCGAATATTCAATATGTATTGATTGCACATACAAATTTGCGGAGTAAAACAAAGCGAACGCAGCAAGCATCGTTATCGAAATCACAATCCCCCAAAACAAGCTCATCTAACCACAGAAACACAGGGCACAAAATAAATGCCGTTGTACACATCAGCAAAACACAAATAATCCCCACTTGCCGCGGTGTCGCTTATGCTTATTTCACTGCCGTAACTCCGATTAACATAACCCAAGTATGACGACGCGCACGTTCCATTTCCCAAATATATTCTGTAAGAGCATTCTTTTGCGGACATGTTCTTAACAAACAAATTAGAAATGTCCTCAAGCTCCATCGAAACGTGCAATCTTCTAACAGCGTACGCAGAATTGTTCCTTATCATAACAGAGTAATAGAGCATTGTCAATATGCAGATTAATGTTATGGCAATGACCAACGCAGTTTCTATGGCGTATATCACTTGCAACACGTCACCCTAATCTCATCAAAGAGCCAGCATAGGAAAGATTCTCGGCATTTCCGCTAGCGTTGTCTACTATGATATAATCTATCTGAGGGCTTGCACATGAGTAGCTCGCATTCTGTACTGTACATTTTCCATTTTCCCCAGAGGAATTCAAAAATGCCGACATCGCATTTGAATACGCAAGAAGTTGTTCTTGCAACGCCTGCTGTTCCTGTGGAATCAAAAAAGAGTTGTTATAATAAGAGAGCATATCCAGAACCGAACTTCCATGCTGCATGTAGTTGAGTAGCAAGGAGTAGTTAGCTATTCTTTCGTTCCCCGAACTGGTATTTCGTGAATATGCAACGTTTCCTACTGAGACGCTTGATGCGCTATAGTTCATACTTGGCTTTCCAGGTAGATTTCCAGTGAACTTCGCGGAATTTCCCCGTCCGGTAACATTTGCGGTGTAATCCTTATTGGAATAATGCAGGTGAAGTGCGAAAGAGTAGTTCGATATCCCAGAAAACTGGTCTACGATTCCGTAGTTATAGCCGGAATCCTTAGGCAATATGCAATACGTTTCCGTATAGAAATTGCTGGTAGTTTGACAATTAGAGGAAAAAACGGAATACATCCATGCGTTTAAGGTTCCGCATTGCCTGTCTATCGGCGTAGGACCGAACATGCTTGCATACGTACAATGGCTGAAAATGTAGAATCGCGTTGCATCGCCCAGAGAATGAAGGGAGAACACCTCGCTCTCCTTTCTGGAATATATGGTGAAATAATCGCCATTGGAGTATCCTGCCTGTAGAAACTGCGAATAGCCGTTTTTGTTTTCGGCATACGCAAAAGTGTTAAGGGATAGTAAACCACTACCACTTTGGTTTTCGCATTTCCAAAAATAGGATACGTTAATCCAATCAGAGCCTCGGGTTATGGGCGTAAATTGAATGGGGTGTGTTGCCGCGTATTTGAATTCGAAACTTGCGTTTCTTTCCTTCAACCGTATCCCGTTGCCCAAATATTCTGCACGCACGCTGCCATTGTCACATCCAGTAACTCCAATCTGGGCAATATAGCTGTAGTTTAGCAGGGTTGCATTCTGGATAGCCGCGAACACGCGAACGCTTCCATAACTCATGTTGCTTTTCAATGCAGATACATTCATTGAGTATGCCACATCAATAGAATTTTTCGCGAATGTCATGCTAGTTTTGAACTGCGATATGCCAATCAATGCCACTACTGTTACCAAAGCGAGCATAGATATGAACTCTATGCTAGTCTGTATTCTCATATTTCACCACCAATAAAGCGTCTTCACCATCTCCATATGTAAATATGCGACATATTTCCCCAGGACCGCATGTTCTGGTTACGTCACAAACCACATAATATTGAAAAATGGAATGCTGAGTGGAATTAGTGCGGATGCAACTACCTTCTGATGATAGCACAGATATCAGAGCAGATGATATGTTATAAGCCATTTCGTAGTTGGATACGAATTTCATGCTTTTGGCGTAAACTCCGGATAACTGACGGAAGCCAATCATTATGCTTGTACTGCATGCTACCCCAACCATCAGAAGAACCATCAACTCTAAGGATATATTACATTTGGAGTTACGCATAAAACTCAGCATAGATTTGGATAACATAAGAAATGTTTCGCGCTTCAACGTATTCGTGAGACAATGCGTGTATTAACATTATTACGAAAAGCAGGAATAACGACATCGCAACCAATCCGATTATGACTTCAAAGCTGATCTGCGCAAGCATTTACCTCACTCTTGAAACTACAAAAAAACCATTGCTATCGATTATGTCGAAACGTGCTTCAGTTTTGTCAGGGCATAAAGTCGCATTTTGCAGCTTTACATCGTGTCCTAATGTGAAATTCCCGTATTCTGTTGACAGTTGACTGTTGTTGATTTTGGCATTGCATACTCCATCAGGCAGGTACGCATCAAAACTCATGCTAGTATATGATAACGCAGCATAATTTATTTTGGAGACGAGATTATTCATCTCAGAATTAGACAAAACCCCGTAAAACTGCGCTATTGCGCTGTTAATTGACCGCATGCTTATCATTAAAGCCACAGCAGACAGCATTAGGTATATCATGAATTCGAACGACGTTTGTATTTTCATGTGTTCACGACATGTTTGATATGCTTTGCAGCTGGCTCGATATCGCCTGAGCTATGCTCATACTGTTATTCCCTATAGTAATGTTATGAACCACTGCCTGCTTCATCTTGACGACCATCGTCACTGCCAATACGATAACCAAGCTCGCAGCCGCGAGCATCATTATGTATTCCATTGAACCCTGTAGTCTGCAGCTCTTTGCTACCAAAAATGCGGCTTTTAGATTGCATATATCACACATCAAATCACTCACATAACATAAGCAGAATAAGCCTGCGCCATAAGCGTGACAAACAGCGCCAGCATTGCAGCAGGTGAACTTTCGGCTGCGCCTTCTAGAATATTGCCCTCAGGATCTTCCATGATTCGTTTTATAGTTGCAATTTCCCATACTGACATGCATATGACCAGGTTGAACAGAGGGCTTATCATGGTCTGCACCATCGTTCCGGAAGTAGATCCATAAAGTATGCTCGCACATGTGCCAGCGAACAGGGGAAAGAATACGCTCATTCCAATAACCGAAAGTCTTTCCATTCCTAGTACTCTATCAGACACAAGTTCGGCTTTCTTCCTGTCTTTCAAAGCGTCTGCAAGCACCTTGTCAAGCGCATATTGAATATCTATGCCTTTTTCAGCGCCCCACTCCAAGATATCTGCAACTTTTCGTATGGGCGAATTAGATTGTTTCTCTTTGGCCCGTGACCCAATTCGTATTCTATACGATATTCGTGGGAATATCTGGGACAAATGCGATATCCCTTTAAGAGTGTATCTTGCGGAATGCGTTTCCCTATAAATCCTTGCTGCCTCTCCGCTAATCAATATCTCCCCTCCATTAGTTTTCCTGCGGGCCAAGATGGCAATAAAGAGGTAGTATAAAACTATTGCAGCAAGCGCCCAGTCTGGGCCTAACAAGAAATAGGCCAATGCCGAAAGCGCAGTTGCAATTATGCTCAGATAGGTTTCAAATCTCAAGTAATTTCCTCGAAAGATAGAATTTGGGAAACAAATACGCCAAAGGCACGAATATCACGAGCGCCTCAGCAAATGCGCCATAATTAAAGGTTCCTCCAACCAAAACGGTTTCAGATACAAAGCCGAATACGATGAACGAAGGTATGATGCTCGCTATGAACATGTTCAAGGTGGAGACATTCTGCAGGGTGTGCAATGTCTTTGCTGTAGAAATAGCGGCGTTGCTCGCGCTCTCCTTTATCCTATTTTCGACACTTTCCAAATTTTGTTTATTTAAGTAAGGTGCGGAAATAGTTTTCCCCAGTTTGCGTCTTGTCAGCTCCTTTCGAAGGTCTCCAATTACAGAAATATCGTATACAAGCCCCAAAATACTATCGAGGGCACCTGCAATTGAGGAGCCTTTAGTTCTCATTTCTTCCATGCACTCAATTGCCCGTTCCATATCGCGTTTGCGACTATCCCTCTGTTTTGAATCGGAAAGTAATTCCCTGCATCGTTCTATCACTGCCGCAATGAGCAATCCTTCTACAAGAAATGGCAACGCGTGGTAAATATCGTTTGCCGAGTTGCTGTATGCCAATATGACGCCGCAAACAATCCCTAGCATCGTTGCAGATATGAAATAAGCAATTTTCATGAAATCCCATAAGTGGCCAGCTTGTCTATAACTGCGAGAGTGTCTCTGGCGTAAGGCGCGCACGATTTCAGATATGCTTCCCTTTTGTCAAGTTCCTCAATGCTCTTGTTTAGGTCAATTTTATTGAGCTGCGAAAATCTTTCTATCACCTT
This sequence comes from Microcaldota archaeon, assembly GCA_021789155.1. Classification (GTDB taxonomy): domain Archaea; phylum Micrarchaeota; class Micrarchaeia; order Micrarchaeales; family CABMGC01; genus JAJYJW01. The sequence continues at coordinate 24,763 of JAJYJW010000001.1, read as the reverse complement.
GCTTTTCGCCTCGCACTCTCGATTCCACGTGCTGTTGTAGATCATGTTAGTTACTGATAGGGAATTGTCTCCCACCAAAATCTCTGGATCGAGTATTTCGGCCTTACTTAGCCAACGAAGTTCGTGCAACCCATGCAAAACTCTATTTCCTCTGTCGTTAATTTTCATGTAAATTGCGAGATCAATGGCCTGCAGAGCCGCAGGATCAACGTTCATCGGGCGCAAGCTTAACCTACGCAATATGCTATTCGCGTCTTCGTTTGAGTGTATAGTGGTGAGGAATTCTATGCCGACGTTGCATGCAGCAAAAGCCTCTCGCGCCTCTTCCGCACGTAGTTCTCCCAGAACCAACACATCAGGCCTCATCCTCAACGCATTTATCACCTGTTCTTTAACCCCTATGCGGTTGAGCCCCTTCTTGCCATATAGGGGTATGAAGCTTTGCGCGTTGCCATACATGTTGAATTCTCCAACTTCTTCTTCAACGGTTATTATTTTCCTGTACTTTGGCACGAACCCAAGCATAACCCCTAGCAGAGTAGTCTTGCCGCTTGCAGGAGCTCCGGCTATCACGACGTTCATTTTGCACTCTACTGCCATCCACAAGTACGCAAGCATTCTGTAGCTCGCAGTGCCTTGGTCCGCTATCGTACACGCATTAATCTCGGTCTTATTGCCTATCCTTATGGTTGCGCATGCGCCCCTTGCAGCATAGGGTTTCAACTGCGCATGCACTCTCGACATATTAACTTGCGCATCGACTATTGGATTATTATCGTTGAGTTCCTTTCCGCACTCTTCAATGAATGCATTGATGTTTCGGGTGAAATTCGCTTCATCAACGAATCTTAAATTGGTCTCGCATCTTCCGAATTTTGCATGAACCACGAAAATTCTGGAAGTTGGCGAATTGACTTCTATCTCTTCAAGATCATTCGCATTATCGAGCAGTATACCTAAAGGGCCAAAGCCAACTAGATCATATGCTATTAGCCACGAAAGTTTCGAAGCCCTATCCGCAGCAAAGCGCTGTAAAAGCAGCGTCAAGACGTAATCTCTCACGTCTTTCAATTCTTCAATTCCTATATGTGTCCTTTCAGAGAAATGTTCTATCGCTGAGAATTTTACTTCCTCCAGAATAGTTTCTTCCGTATTATTTGCGGAGACATAGTCGCCTCTCACAGCGTAAAACATCCTGCCGAAGCGTTTTACTATGGTTTTCGGGATGTTTCCTGTTATTTCCTCTATCTGTTCTCCATGTAGTTGTTCTATCCCAATTCCAAGTTTCGCTCTGCTAGGCAAAGCGCGTTTATTTAAAGTAAGCTTTTCGAATATCTGCTTTAGCATGTACTTGTTATGTTTACTAAAGTATATAAATATATACTAAAATAAAATAAACTCGCTAAAATACAAACAAGAATTATTTTTCAAACTTGAAATTACATGTCTGCCCACAACCATACTATAGCAGCTACGAATATCAGTATTCCGAGCATTTGCGGTACTGGATTGCTCCATGCAATATAAGTCCAATAAGCATCAAGCAGCAGTATCGCAATTCCAGCCAGTATTCCCAGATTATGTTTTACTCTTGCATCCATTCCAACACGTTTTAATCACGAAGGCAAGGCTTAAAATTCCATCTTTATGCGTAATTGAACCAAGTAAATGTCAATTTTTCTTCACGAACGCGTTTATCGCATTCGTTAGTTTATTGTCGCGTTCTTCTAATTCGTAATATACGCGTACTACTGGTTTATTCAGCTCCATTATGCGGGTCAAATCTGTCGGGGTTGCAGACACGATTGAATCGCAGTCTATCCTATTCAGCGTATTTCTGAGGTCGTTAACCTCTTTTGGAGAATAGCCAACTGCAGGTACTATCTTGCTAAGATGAGCGTATTTCTTGTAGACGTCTTTTATTATGCCAACAGCGAGTTTGACTGGCTCTACTACGCTTTTCGCTCCGTATTTCTTTACTGCCACAGTTGCAGCTCCGAATTTCATGTTTCCATGGGTTACTGTAGGGCCGTCTTCTACAACCACGACGCTCTTTCCTTTTATCAGGGATGGGCTGTCAACGCTAATCGCAGAATTCGCGAGTACTATGTTTGCGTCAGCATTTATTTCCCTCAGATTGTAAAGCAAGGTGTCTATCTCCTTTTGGCTAGCAGAATTCGCCTTGTTTACTATTATCATATCTGCCATACGCGCAACCGTTTCTCCAGGATAGTAGTTAAGTTCGTCTCCAGTTCTTAACGGGTCAGCTACTGTTATGAAAAGGTCTGGTTTGATGAAAGGTGCATCATTATTCCCACCATCCCATATTATTACGTCTGCTTCCTTCTCAGCTTCTTTGAGGATCTTTCCATAATCGACTCCCGCGTATACCACAGTCCCTGCACGGATATGCGGTTCGTAATCCTCTCTTTCCTCTATCGTTGTCTTGTGTTTATCTAGATCTTTCAGGGTGGCGAAGCGCTGCACATTCTGTTTTACGAGATCCCCATAAGGCATCGGATGACGTATAACAATAGGGGTTTTGCCTTTTTTCTTGAGGAGCATAGCAATGTATCTTGAAACCTGACTCTTTCCGCAACCAGTTCTAACTGCGCATACTGCTATCACCGGTTTTGTCGATTTCAGCATGGTGTGCTCCGGCGCTACTAATTCGAAATCTGCACCAGCTGCGTTGACCAGACTTGCTTTGTGCATAACGTCGCTTTCCTTAAGGTCGCTGTAAGACATGATGCACGCGTCGATTTTTTCCTTGTTTATTATGCTCCGAAGGCGTTCCTCACTGTAAATGGGAATGTCTGCTTTGTACAACTTGCCTGCAAGCTCCTTGGGAAACGTCCTTTTTTCTATGAACGGTATCTGGGCAGCAGTAAATGCCACCACTTCGTAATCTGGATTATCTCTGAAAAGCATGTTGAAATTATGAAAATCGCGTCCAGCAGCCCCAATTATGACTATTCTCTTCTTGCTTGCCATGCTTACCACAGAGAAGATTCACAGCAAAGTTATAAACTAGTTAGCACTCATTTAACCGTTACTGATTTTGCAAGCGATCTTGGATGGTCGGGATCGAATCCTCGCAGTACTGCAAGTTGATAAGCTAGAATTTGCATGGGTATTATCTGTACTATTGGGTTTTCATTTCCGCATTCAGGAACCTTTATCCAAAAGTCGAACACTGCATTTTTCTTCGGAGATACCCCTACTATGTATGCACCTCTAGCCTTTGCCTCTATTGCATTAGAGATTATGTCCTTTTCAGTGCTTTCAGATACGAAGGTTATGCAAGGAGTGCCTTCTTCTATAAGCGCTATAGGGCCGTGTTTCATCTCACCCCCCGCAAACGCCTCTGCATGTATGTAGCTAACCTCCTTTATCTTAAGCGCAGTTTCCAATGCTGTTGGATACTGTTGGCCTCTTCCAATACATACTATATCAGTAGAATTTTTTAATTTTTCAGCAAGATTTTTCATAAGGTCTCTCTGCCCTTCTGCAGTTAGATAGTATATGACGTTCCACAAATAGTTCATGTTTGTTTTTCCATCGTTTTGTCTATCTGCCAGATTGTATGCAAGCAAGGAGAGAAGCGCAACCTGTGCAGTGTAAGTTTTAGTAGAAAGAACGCTTATCTCTGGGCCTGCATTCATAGGTATGACCAGATCTGACTCTCGTGCTAAACTAGAACCTCTAACATTAGTGACAGATATTACCTTCGCGTGCGCATTCTTAGCTAGCCGTATTGTCTCTAAAACGTCATAGGTTTCGCCGCTCTGGGATAACGCCACAACCACGCTTTTTTCATCCACAAACTTTACCTGGTCCTTGAATTCTGATGCAAGCACCGCATGTATGTTCAAATCAGCAATCTTTGCCAATGCGTCCTTCGCAGCTAGACATGCATAATAACTTGTACCACAGCCAGTAAGTATTATGTTTTTCGAATGAGCCATACTGGCCGTTGCCTTATCCAAAAGAGAAGAGTCCTGCTGTATCGCCCTCTGTATGGTGTTGATCTGCTCCAATATCTCTTTTAGCATATAATGCTCAAATCCGTTCTTTTCAGAGTTTACGTATTTCCAGTCAACCTCGCTTGTCTTTCTTTCAACTTTGTCTAAGGTTCCATTTTTGACATTGTAAAACACAGGGGCATTTCCCAAGACAACGAAATCATAATCGTATAGGTATGCAACTTTTTTGGTGTATTTCATGAAGGCAGGTATGTCGCTTGCCGCGAAAGTTTCTTCGTTTCCGATTCCAATTACTAAAGGAGAACCTTTCTTTACCGCAATGACCTTATTTTCATTATCACGTATGATTAACAACGCGAATGTTCCATCGAGTTTTCCCACCGCGCGCATGCATGCTTCTTCCAAGCTTTTTGTTTCATGCAATTCTTCTTCTATTAGGTGTGGGATAACCTCCGTATCTGTATTGCTTCTGAATTTGTGCCCATTTCCGGTTAGCATTTCTCTGAGTTCGTCGTAGTTGTCTATTATACCGTTGTGTACTACTGCAATTTCACTATTGCAATCTACGTGTGGATGTGCATTTTCTGCGGTTACGTTTCCATGCGTGGCCCAGCGGGTATGCCCTATGGCAACGTTTGCATTTGGCAGGGAAAGGTTAAGTTTACGATTTACCTCATTTACTTTTCCAATGTCCTTTTTGACCACTATTCCTTTTTGGGTTAAAGCAGCTGTTCCTACGGAATCATATCCCCTGTACTCTAGTTTTTCCAGTCCTTGCAATATTACGGGCATTGCTTTTCTGTTTCCAAAGTAACCTATTATACCACACAACCTCTTCACCAACTATGTACAACATTAGAGACAAAGCAATTTATTGCTTGTCTGTAATTATGAGTAAGGTTTCTTGATGCTTAGTATAGGTATTACCACTGGGATTTCCGCAGCGTTATTGTGGGCAATATACGACATCATAGCTAAAGATTTCTCAGTAAAGTACGGTAACGTCAGAGCAGCGCTATTTGCAACGTCGGGAGCAGCATTGGTAATGCTACTCGGGTCGATCGTATTCCCATCTTTCACAATCAACGCATACGATGTGTTTTTGATAACTATTGCAGGAATTTCAAGCGGGATAGCGTATTCTCTTTTCTACATATCTCTGAAGGATTCGCAGGTTACGAATACGGTTGCGCTAGTGCAGATTCAACCTGCAGTATTGGCACTATTCGGAATATTCATCCTAAACGAGAGCATGTCGAACACCGCAATTCTTGGAATTGTACTGGTTTTTGCAGGATCTTTGTTTGTTGTTATAGATAGGAGTTTCAGGATAGACCAAAAACTTATCCCAGCCGCATTTGCTATGCTTCTGTGGGGCTTGGGCTGGATTCCAATAGCATATGTGATTTTTGCGATGAACAACTTCATAGTCCCACAATTCTTGGCGATGTTGTTCACAATCGCCACGGTCATAGCTTTTACTCATTTCTCAAATCCAAAACTACTGAAAGAAACGTTCGCAAAGCAAAAGTTTTCTATGGCAAAGGCAGCATCGCTCGGACTGTTCAACGGGGTTGCGATCGTGCTTTTCGGCGCTGCGGCATTCGCGAATGAAATCGCAAAGGCAGGTACGTTGATGGCATTTACTCCGGTTGCAGTGGCTATTCTAGGTGCAATATTGTTCAGGGACAAGCTTACTAAAGGGCAAACCTTGGGTTTGTTGATAGCAGTAGTAGGCGCGATAATTCTCGCGTACTGATCATCATTTGGCAAGGAAATCTCTCAGCTGAGAAAACGCCATCATTCTCATTGAGAGCTTGTTCTTCTCTTCCTTTTCCATTTCTCCGAAAGTGATTTCGTGCGCTTCGGGTATGAATACCTTGTCCCATCCAAATCCGTTATTGCCTGCGGGCTTCTTAGCTATTTGTCCGTTTATCCTTCCAGAGAACACATGTACTTTATTTCCATCATGAAATGCAACGCACGTTTCTGCATACGCTCTGTCGTTTTTCATCAAACTTACTACATCGCAAATGCCCTCCGTGCCTATGCTTTCGAGCATGTATTTTATCAATGCACCCGGAAAATCGTTCATGCATTTCAAGTAAACTCCGGAATCCTCAACTATAACCGGCCTTTTCAGCACCAAATATGCGTCTTCAGCTTTCCTTATTGCAACCTTGCTTACTTCAACCGCCTGGATTTCCTCTATTTCCAAATTTGTCGATTCTAATTTTATTCCAAGAATGTGCTCAGCTTCTTCCAACTTGTTCTTGTTCGAAGTGACAAAAATAGGTACTTCCATGCCTTAATTTATGCGTGCAAAAGCTAAAAGGAAATACGCTAAATTGCGAAGCATACATCACCCTTATAAAGATTGAATTTCTAATAAGTATAAACTGTTTTTATAACGTCAAAGCTGGTAGTATGGATAATGCAGAGGAAGAGTATAACGCATCAAAAATAACAGTGCTCGAAGGCATTCAGGGAGTGAGGAAAAGGCCAGCTATGTACATAGGCTCAACAGGTTCCGCTGGAGTTTTGCATCTTCTCTATGAAGTTTTCGACAATGCGATTGATGAAGCGATAGCAGGGCATTGCAAGAACATCATCGTAAAGTTAAGTTCGAGCCCTACTGGGGATATTGCAGAGGTTACGGACGATGGGAGGGGAATACCCGTAGACATTATGCCAAAGTACGGCAAGCCTGCGCTGGAAGTGATAATGACTTCACTCCACTCCGGAGCGAAGTTCGGGAGCGATGCTTACAAAACTTCCGGAGGCTTGCACGGGGTCGGTCTAACAGTAATAGATTCGCTTTCGGAATTCGTAGAAGTAAACATTAAAAAAGCAGGGAAAGAATACGTGCAGAATTTCAGCAGAGGGTATGCAACTTCTGAACTTAAGGAAATTGGTTCTACAAATGGGCGCGGCACAACGATAAAGTTCAAGCCAGATCCGGAAATTTTTACTGCACTTTCATTTGATGCGGATGGGATGAAGGAAAGGATGAAATATTCAAGTTTCCTCAATCCTGGAATACGGATAAAACTTATAGACGAAAGGGAAGGCCAAGGAGATGAAATAGAATATTATTCTGAGCACGGGCTTACGGATTTCGTGGATTTCATGCGTGGCCAAAGCCCTCAGGTTTCCAACATAATATATTTCAAAAAGGAAGAAGAAAACGTGCTTCTGGAGCTTGCGATACAGTATGATTCAAGCTACGATGAGAAGATAGAGACGTTCGTTAACGACATAAGAACCACGGAAGGAGGAACGCATCTTATAGGTTTCAGGTCAGGTCTCTCAAGGGCGGTAATAAATTACGTGTCCAAGAACGCGCCAAACGACAAGAAGAACATCAAAGTCACGGGAGATGACGTGAGAGAGGGTTTGGTCGCGATAATAAACGTGCTCATGCCAAATCCAGAATTCGAGGGCCAGACAAAGAAAAGACTGGGCAGCACCTACATCAAAGGCATAGTCGAAACGAACGTTTACGCGCAGCTTTCAAGATATCTGGAAGAGCATCCGCAAGATGCAAAACAGATAATGGAAAAAGTCACTAACGCCGCGGTTGCAAGGGAAAGCGCAAGGAAAGCAAGAGAAATGGTCAGGAAGAAGAGCATATTCGAGAGCGCGTCGCTTCCGGGCAAGCTTTCAGACTGCATTGAAGATGATCCGCAGCGTTCGGAAATATTCATAGTAGAAGGAGAAAGCGCAGGTGGCTCGAGCAAGCAGGGCAGGGACAAGAAGTTCCAGGCGATTCTTCCATTGAGAGGTAAGATACTCAATGTGGAAAAGGCAAGTTCTGAGAAAATATTCGACAATGCCGAAATACACACCATGGTCGCAGCATTCGGCGCTGGAATAAAAGAAACACTGAATCCAGAGAAGCTGAGATACAACAAGATAATAATCATGAGCGATGCAGACGTCGATGGGAGCCACATACGTACGTTGATACTCACGTTCTTGTATCGTTATCTCAAGCCTTTCATAGAGCAAGGCCACGTTTATGCCGCACAACCGCCATTGTATAAAGTGACGAAGGGCAGAGAAGTGAATTATTGTTACAGCGATGCGGAGCTCGAAAAGGTAATGGCGAAGTACGAGGGCAAAGCCAACCTGCAGCGCTACAAGGGACTTGGGGAAATGAATCCCGAGCAGCTGTGGGAAACTACAATGAATCCAGAGAATAGAATACTCAAGCAGATAAGGATCAATGATGCGCAGCGCGCAGATGAGCTATTCACCATACTCATGGGAATAGACGTTGCGCAAAGGAGGAAATTCCTGGAAGAGCACTCTGAGGAAGTAAGAGTGCTTGACGTATAGGTGCTTACATGGAAAGGATAGTTCCAATAAATCTCGAAGACGAACTGCAATCAAGCTACATAGATTATGCGATGAGCGTAATAGTGGGAAGAGCAATTCCCGACGCTAGAGATGGATTGAAGCCAGTTCAGAGAAGGATACTCTACGCGATGTATAGCATAAACAACGTGCATACGCAGCCAACGAAGAAGAGCGCCAGAGTAACCGGAGAGGTTATAGGTAAGTACCATCCCCATGGCGATATAGCGGTTTACGATGCCTTGGTGAGAATGGCGCAGGAATTCTCAATGAACCACAAATTCGTCGAAGGTCAGGGTAACTTCGGCTCAGTCGATGGAGACCCGCCAGCGGCAATGAGGTATACTGAGGTGAGGTTGACGAAGCTTGCCGGAGAGATGCTTGCTGATCTGGAAAAGAATACGGTGGACATGCAGCCGAATTTCGACAACACCGAAAAGGAGCCGGTGCTTCTTCCAGCAAAACTTCCGAATCTTCTGATTAACGGCACCTCCGGAATAGCAGTTGGGGTTTCAACCAGCATACCACCACACAACCTGAAGGAAGTATGCGATGCCATTCTCCATCTTTTGGCTAATCCAGAAGCACACATAGCGGACATTATGAATATAATAAAAGGTCCTGATTTCCCCACTGGCGGAATAGCGTTGCTTTCAAGCAGGACAAGCGATGCGTACGTTCATGGCAGGGGTCGCGTCACAATAAGGGCAAACGCGATAATCGATGAGAAAAACAGGCAGATAGTGTTCGACGAAATGCCTTACGCGACGAACAAAGCGTCGATAATCCAGAACATAGCGAGCTTGGTCAAGGACAAGATCATAACGGGCATAAGCAACGTTCGTGATGAAAGCGACAAAGATGGAATAAGGGTAGTAATAGAATTGAAATCCGACGCCAACCCTCAAATAGTCCTCAATTCCCTGTTCAAGCACACGCAGCTCGAATCAACCTTCCCTATGATCAGCTTGGCAGTAGTCGGCAACAAGCTCAGAAGCCTCAACCTGCTTGAAATGCTCAAAGTGTTCATAGATCACAGGCGCACGGTAATAAGGAGAAGAAGCGAATACGAGCTCGGAGTAGCGAGAGACAGAGACCACATAGTGGAAGGGCTGATAGTTGCGATTGGCGACATAGACAACATAGTGAAGCTTGTCAGGAACAGCAGGGAGCTAGCTGATGCAAGGCGCTCTTTGATCGAGCAATACAATTTCTCAGAAAAGCAGGCAAACGCCATACTCGACATGAAGATAAGCAAGCTCACCAGCTTGGAGCACGATTCTCTTGAAAGGGAGAAGAAAGAGCTTGAAGAAAAGATAAGATATTTCACTTCGGTCATAGAAAACCCGAAGCTGATAGACGAAATAATAACAAAGGAAACCACTGACATAAGCGTAGAATACGGAAGGCCAAGGAGAACCAAACTAATCGTTTCAGAGGGAGAGGAAATAAGCGATGAATCTTTGATAAAGGACGAAGAGGTTACGGTGATATTCACAAATTCGGGATACGTCAAGCGCATGGGAATCGATTCTTACAAAGAGCAGGGCAGAGGCGGCAGAGGGGTCATCGCGATGGGCCTGAAGGAGAATGATTACGTTAAGCAGATAGTCAGATGCATGACAAAGGATTATCTGGTCTGCATAACCGATAAGGGAAGGGCGTTCTGGCTGAAAGCATACGCAGTTCCGGAAGAGGGCAGATACGCGGAAGGCAAAGCGATAGTGAACATGTTGAATCTCAACGAAGAGAAAGTGGTAACCATACTCAGCGCGAGGGAATTCGAAGACAAATCAATAGTCTTCCTCACAACACGTGGGTTGGTAAAGAAGAGCGACGCGATACTCTTCTCCAGACCTAGATCAACAGGCGTGAGGGCGATAACGATAAACGATGGCGACTCTATATCAGATGCAAAGCTTTACTCCGGAAACGTTCAATTGATGATAGTAACGAAGAAGGGCAAGTGCATAAGATTCGATGAAGAGGACGTGAGGCAGACCGGAAGAACCTCGATGGGAGTTCGCGGAATAAGGCTACAAGAAGGAGACAGCGCACTAGGCGTAATACCCATGTACGGTGATGGCTACGTCCTAACCGTAACCGAAAAGGGATACGGAAAGCTAACCGAAACGAATATGTACAGGGTGCAATCAAGGGGAGGAAGCGGTGTGATAAACATTAAGACGAGCGATAAGACCGGAGAAGTAGCGAAGGCTATGTTCGTCAACCAGAAATCCGCAGTGCTCTTGATGAGTTCCAATGGAGTTATAATAAAGTTCAGCGTAGATTCCGTAAGAATAACGGGCAGAGCGGCAAAAGGCGTGAGGCTGATGAAAGTGGAGCAAGGATCCAGGATAGTGGATGCACGACTGATAGAACAAGACGATGAAGATGCAGAATCCGCACAGGAAGCAGAGATAGTTCCAGAGGATGTGGATGAATAAGAGCCGTCTTCGAAATCAGATAAGGTGCATAGTGTTCGACGTAGGGGGCGTAATCCTCAGGCTGAAGGACACGTATGAAAAGTACCTTGAAAGATCCAGCAAGAAGCCTTTGGGAATAGTGGAGAAAAAGCTCGCGAGAATCGTAGACATGGCAGAATCTGGATATATGAAACCCGAGGAATTGCGGACAGCATCACTAAGGCTCGCAAGAAGCCTGGGGATAAAAGATCCAATGGATTGGTACGAATTCCATAAGGATACGCTAGAAATAGACGAGAAAGTGGTCGCGCTGCTTAAGAGGTTGAGCGCAAAATATGAAATAGCGATTCTGACGGACGCAGACGAGAAGCGCTTTTCCGATACGGTGAAGAAGTACGCTTTCTGGAAGCACGTGGATTACATTTTCGTGAGCTGCTACATGCATGCGATAAAGAAAAACAAGAAAATATTCAGGATGATGCTCGATACTCTTGAATTAAAACCCAGCCAAACCATTTTCATAGACGATACCATGCGCAACATAGAAGTCGCGCGCAGCATGCACATCCCGTCGTTGCATTTTACTAATTACAAAGCGTTGGAGAAAAACCTACATAAGGTCCTGAACAAAAAGGCATCAAACAATAAGGGTAAATAACAGCATAGTTAATCTACTTTTGGCGTTCCCATGAGCGAAGTAAAACAAGAATCGTCACGTTCCGACAGGAATGATCGAATTTCTTCATTTTATGACGTTAAAATAAACAGGTTCAAAGAGGCATTGGGCAAGGCAAAACTTTTCATGCCTGACGGCTATCCCAAAGAGAATTGGAATGTCGCTTCCGCAGAGTTTCTTTTCGCATCATATTCCATGGCAGAATCTCGGGGAGAAATAGCTGCAGTCAAGGCAATATGCGATGCGTTTGCAGAGAATAAAGAAAACCTCCTTGGCAAGTTTACTTCGAAACTCAGGAATAGCAAGCTAAACATAGAGCAACTCTATAGCGATACGTGCAAAGCGACATGCGAATATTCGATAAGCAAAGTAGAGCAGGAGATAAATTCCTCAGCAGTGTTGGAACCAATATACAGGGAAAAGTCGCAGGCTCTGGAAAAATTCATAGAATTGGAATTTCTGCGCGTAATGAGGTTCAGGACAAGATACGGAGAAAGATTCCTCGAACCTAACGGGCCGGAATACAAAACAATGGAAATAGCGTTGGATACTGCCAAGGCAGCGGCAAGGCTTACTGCAGGATTGATAGTGCTAGATGGAGTATTCCTGGAAGGAAAGGGCATAATGCAGAAGCAGGTAATGGAGATATGGGACGCTTTCGCGAAGGGCTATTTTCCTGTTTTCTTCAGGTTCGACTGCTTGTACGTGTGCGAAGCTACTAGAGATACGCATCCTTCGATAAGACAGGCTTTGGGTTGGTAGAAGGCCATTACATCTAGATTTATATAGGAGGACAACCAAATTAATACTGCGTAGGAAAGCGTTTACGCGCTGATTCTACAGAGGAAACACAACATGAAAGACGGATTTGAAAGAAATGAAAGGAGTGGTGGAAGATTTGACAGGAGACCTGGAAACAGAGAAGGCGGAAGGGGCGTAGGTATAAAGCCTAACTATTTCTTGCCAAAGCCTGTAAAGGTTGGAGACGTAGTAAATGTCACAGTAGAGGCAGTTGCATCCAAGGGCGATGGCATAGCAAGAAAGGACGGATTTGTCATTTTTGTAGCTGGTGCTAAGCAGGGAGAATCTCTCGAAGTGAAGATAACTGACGTAAGAGCAAGGTTCGCCATTGGCGAAAAGAAAGGCGCTGCAACAGCAGCTGCTGCATCTGAACCTTCAGAAGAATCTTCAGAAGAATCTTCGGAGAGCGAAGAACAATCTGCAGACGAACCAGCCTAATTGGTTTGAAGGCGCGGCGTTTGTCGCGCCACTTTTTTTATAATTATAAATTGACCTCAGCGTCAATGCTACATCCTATTAAACCATCTATGCAAATAGAATATGCAGCACGGTGGGAAGCTAGGGGTTTCCCTCATCGCAAATCCCCTATAGGCGAGCCTTATGCTGGCATAGTGCCCTAAGCTTCCAAATGGGCCCATGCAGATGTTATGAGATTCCGCCCACGGCGGTAGTCATGCATGCGAACCGGGCGAGGCCGGAAGGAGCAACCCTAAACATGCAGAGCTATGCTTCGCGGATACGGGGTCGAGCTGACGCATGGCCAACCTATTTGGAAATTATCGTGCGGTGCCGGCCGCTGCACTGACGAGTTAAACAAGCACATTACAGATAGCTTTAATAGGATTAAAGTGTAAACTAACTTTGCGCTGGGATCGCCTAGTGGTTCGCTTTTTGCATACGCAATAAACGCACGAAAGGGCGGCAGCCTGCTAAGCTGTTTGGCTAGAAATGGCCTTCGTGGGTTCGATTCCCACTCCTAGCGTTTTCTGATATCTTTTTATTCGTTCTAATGGATAACCTAGCAGATACAATGCAGGAAAAGAACGCAGCAACATTACAATCAGCGATGGAATATCTCATGACCTATGGCTGGGCAATTCTAATCATCGCAGTAGTCCTAGGTGCACTCTTCCAACTAGGTATTTTCAACGCATCAACCTTCACCCCAAAGGCTCCTCCTGGTGCATGTCACGTATTCAGGCCAAACGGCCCAGCAACGACCTCATTCATTAATCTTCAGGGAATTTGCAACGGTGAATTGCCACAGTACGTTGCAAAGTTCGATGGAACAAACTCGTACATTTCTCCTGGAAGTACCGCACTATTGTTCTCCAATCACAACGCGGTAAGCGTGAGTATCTGGATAATGTTATCCTATTCATTCAATGACGTGTATAGGGGATTATTCGGGTTTCCTGCATGCTGTTCGAACAGCCAGTATGATCTTCTCATGGAACCATACAGTTATCATAACAATGCAGTCGCATTTGAAGTAGTAGGTCCTAGCCCTGCTAACACTCGCTATTATGAAAATCCCCAGGTTGCAAATCCCGCAAATACTTGGGTGAATTACGTCGGTGTGTATGATGGCACTGCAGGAACTGTAACCCTATACATAAATGGAGTTTCAAAGGGAACACTTACAGGGGTACCTGGGAATCTAGCTACAGGCAATGCTAATCCTATGAAAATCGGAGGAAATACAGGAGATATGTTTCCTGGCGAAATGGCAAACGTCCAGGTTTACAACACTTCGTTATCCTCAAACGAGGTTGCGGCGTTGTATCAGGAGGGCATAGGCGGCGCCCCGTTAAAACTCAACAATCTCGTTGGCTGGTGGCCTCTGAATGGAGACACAAAGGATTATTCAGGAAACAACAATAATGGTGTTCCATCTGCAGTAAGTTTCACAAGTAGTTGGGAATCCGGTTATTCAGCGCCGTAGTGATTTTTATGGCTTATAAACTTCAGAGTGCAATGGAATATCTCATGACTTATGGGTGGGCCATTTTGATTATCGCAGTCGTACTTGGCGCTTTGTTTCAACTCGGCATTTTCAACGCATCAACCTTCACACCCAAGGCACCACCAGATGCGTGTCATGTATTTCGTCCAAACGGCCCTATGACAACTTCTTTCGTAAACCTTCAGGGAATATGCAACGGAGAGCTACCTCAATATGTTGGCGGATTTGATCTTCAAGGAGAAAAGAGTGTAATCCAATATGTTAACGTACCAACATACACCATATCTAATACAGGTACTTTTTCCTATTTTGCATGGTTCAATCCTAGCATTCTTGGCGCGGGCAACTGCTGTCAGAGGATAATGGCAAGTTCCGGAGGAGATGCAGGCCTTATGGAGATAGCATCAGGATCTCTGGCAGACGGCACCGGATCAACTAAGCATATCGCAATATATGGATATGGTTTGCCTGGATGGCCTTCTGAAGGAAGTGCATATAGCTACGGTTCATGGCACTTCGTAGGGGTAACTTACGATGGTGCTGCGTATAATTTGTATCTGGATGGGGCGTTGATTTATTCACATACCCAAAGCATATTGCCTGCAACAGAAGGAACGTTTCAGATAGGCATAGGCCCAATAGCTGACGGACTTGCGGGAAATCAATTCTTTGGCATGATAGCAAACGTACAAGCATACAATGCGTCTCTCACATCAAATGAAGTAAGTGCGCTTTATCAGGAGGGCATAGGCGGCGCCCCAGTTAAGTTAAACAAGCTAATGGGTTGGTGGCCATTGAATGGCGACACAAAGGATTATTCAGGAAATAACAATAATGGTCAGATCTCAGGTTCGGTGACCTTCACGAGCAACTGGGAATCGGGCTATTCCGCTCCATGAAGGCTGTATTATGAACCAATCAAAATTACAATCTGCGATGGAGTACTTGATGACATACGGATGGGCGATCCTGATCATCGCAGTAGTCCTAGGAGCACTATTCCAGCTCGGAATCTTCAACGCTTCTACCTTTACTCCAAAGGCGCCCCCCGGAGCATGCCACGTCTTCAGGCCAAACGGCCCTGGAACAACGTCATTCATCAATACTCAGGGAATATGCAACGGCGAACTGCCCCAATACGTCGCGGTTTTCAACGGGCAAATAAACAATTTTATAAGTGTAACAAAGACGTCTACGCTTAATTCTTTAGGAACAACGGGCAAATTCACCGTTTCCGCATGGGTATACTATACAAACGGAGATCTATGCAACGGTGTATTCGGCGATTGGACCGATCCAAGCAACGGATTCAATCTTATTGCAGGGGGTGCAGGTGGAAATAACTGTGCGCCACTTTACGTAGGTCCGAATTGGGCAGCACTCCTTTGGCCAGCAGGATATGATTACCTGCCACAGTACCAATGGGAAATGATAACTGCAACATACGACGGTTCAACAGGCTATGCTGCAATTTATCTCAACAATCAAGTATTTCAAAGTGGTACAATACTTAGCGGACAGGGTTTGCTTGAATCTGCAGCTTTCAAAATAGGGGGCGTAGGATGGACCACGTCTGGAACATTCAAGGGTAAAATGGCTAATGTGCAGTTGTACAATACATCTCTTTCCTCTAGTGAGATAGCGGCATTATTCAACGAAGGAGTAGGAGGTTCACCGGTGAAATTAAGTAATCTCGTTGGCTGGTGGCCTTTGAACGGCGATGCTAAGGATTACTCAGGAAACAACAACAATGGCGCAGCATCTGGAATAACCTTCACGAGCAACTGGGAATCGGGCTATTCTTCGCCTTAAATACCTCTGTACGAAATAGCAATTAATATAAACCTTCACGGCTAATACATACTAAAGCTAATTTTACGGGGCTAATGCTCAGTATAAGCTTGTTTTGAAGGTAACGATTAAATGGCTAGAATGCATACTGGCGGCAGAGGTAAATCAAAATCAAGGAAGCCTGAGATAGAGGCAGGCAAGACTCCTGAGTGGTTCACTGGCGACAAAAAAGAACTTGAGAAGAAAATAGAGGGCTACGCAAAGCAGAACATGCACCCGGCAAAAATAGGTCAGATACTCAACGAAGAGGATAAGGTCAAGAACCTAAGGCAGGTCCTAGGCGCAAGGCTGGTAACATTCCTCAACGGGAAGGGATTGAAGAACGAGTTCCCTAGAGATTTGATGGATCTTATAAAGAAGGCAGTAAAGTTAAGAGACCACCTTTCAAAGAACACGAGAGACGTTTACAACAAGATGCGATTGGTCCGTGTCGAATCGAAAATACACAGGCTAAGCAACTATTACCATGCAAAGGGTTCCATACCACAGGGATGGAAGTACGAGCCTGAGAAGGCAAAGCTTTTGGTAAAGGGAGAGTGATTAATTGGCAACAAGTTCGCAGAAATCAGCAGAAAAGTGGAAGACAAAGCAATGGTTCAACGTGCATACCCCTAAAGTCCTCGGCGGCGAAGTTGTGGGAGAGATACCTGCACTCGACGAGAAAGCAGTACTTGGAAGAGTCATAAAAGTCAGCATGGCATGGATAACCAAAAATCCATCGCAATCTTTCATGACTGTGGGATTGAAGGTAAACGATGCAAACGGGAATTCTGCCAATACATCATTGAACTACATAGAGCAGGTATACAGCTATACTCATTCATTGGTTAGAAGAGGTTCAAGCATAATATACACGAATACGAAGGTTAAGGACAGCGAAGGCAAGCCATTCGTGTTGAAGCTTCTCGCGATAACAAGGCACAAGGTAGCTGGGCCAAAGAAAACCCTCATGAGGAAGGCTTTGGATACTATGTGCACTGAATACGTCGCGCAGAAAAGCCAGGACGATTTCGTGAAATCAGTAATAGACGGTTCATTCCAGGCTGAAGGAAAGAAAGTCGCGAACAAGATCGCAACAGTAGGAAAGCTCGAAGTCAGGAAGATAGAGTTCTGACCTAATGCATGCGAGCCGGGAAGTTCAGTGTAGGCAATGCCAATTTACGGGACTTTGTGGTGAAGTAAGGTCGAGCTTGTAGATTTATCTATGTATATCAACGCATCAAAATCCTTCAGTAAATTATCAATTCCGAACTCTTCTTTTATCTTTGTGGAACCGGTATGCCTAAATAACATATCCCTACGTAGCCATCTGGATTGCGGGATGTCTGTCATGTTGCCGAAATTTATTAAGAATATGCGCTCTCCGATTCTGTGAAAGTAATATTCATAAGTTCCAGGATATGAAGTCTGGGCCTTCCGTCTAGCTACTTTTTTGATTTCGTAGTCGTATGCCGTATAGCTGCCTTTGTGGAAAGCAAAACCACATGCAAAATAATCCTTTTTCAAATCTTTAAGTAAATATGCGCCCATGACGTTGCCATTTTTTTTGATATGCCAATTATGGGCCCAAATTATAAATTTAGAGCTTTTGTCGCTGTTATTGAATGTCCACAAGAAGTTTTCAGCCATATTCTTATCTCTATCAAAACCCAGCTCAGAAAATTGTTTGAGCAACCTGACATTTTGAATAAACCACTCTCTATCATCCTCAGCAGGTATCATTTTAGCTACAGATTGCTGCAGATGTGAGATTTCTATTTTGAGCTTCTCGCCGCCCGTTATGTTCGCATTATATGCGCGCCCGCTAGCCTGTCGCCTGCCGTTTAAATTTTTTAATTCTCTTTCCAACTCATCGAAGGAATAGCGTATATCATACTTGCGAAGCAGATCTTTTATCTCGGGCAGAGGACCTTCATACTCCTGCATGTCAAAACCGGTGAAGATCACTTTTCTTTGATGTGCATCATTATATTTTTTCATCCATACTACTAAGTCCAACATTTCTTGCGTATCCCAGGTCCAGAAAAACATGCCCTTTATAAGTTCCTTCGGATCTCCTTCACCATTTACAATATAATCGTTCAACTTGTAAGCTCTTGTCATATTCGCTTCTATTGCAAAGACATTAAAACCCGCATTTTCGACTAAATATTTTATTATCCTATCCTTCATTTTAAAGATTTCACTTGACCCGTGCGAACTCTCTCCTAGTGCAACAACGCGCGAATTTCTCACAAGTTCTTTTATTGGGGTAAGGTCCTTGTCATTATGGGTCATCTCTACGGAGCTAAGCGGAGTTATGACTGAACGTAGCCATTCTAATTCTGTCTTTTTGGGCTTGTCCGCAGTTAACTTCTTCATATCTCTCACGGCGAAATTGCTCGTTGTATCCATAGCATATTCTCAAAAGTAATTTTTAAATGTGTGCTATGGAAGAGCACAAATAAGCCTTCAGCAAAATTAGCGCAAATGATTGGTTATTCGAACTTTCAATGTCATGGTATATGAGGTGGGCGTACAAGATGATTGGCGCGTGAGGAATCGAATCTAACCGTTAAATGGGCGGAGTTAAGGGTTCAAATCATACGAGGCAATCACGAAATCGGAGAAAGCATAATAAACCTTTAATCCTTGTTATTATCGATTGCATGATAACGATTAACAAGAAAATCAAAGACATATTAAATCGAGATAGCAAAGTCATGCTGCGTACAACGCGCGAAAAATATCCATTCATACCTGCTTCTGGTGGCGGCAGTCACGTATATGATGTTGCTGGCAATAAGTTCTTGGATTTCAGCAGCTTCATAAGCGTCTACAACCTTGGAGTAAATGCAAATATTCACGTGAGAAATGCGGTTAAAAAGCAGGTAGACATTCTAATGCATCCTGCGTTTACTGATTTCTATTCAGAATTGCCGGTAGAATACGCAGAAAAGCTGGTGAAGATGTTTCCGCAAGGGTTCGGCAGAGTATTTTTCTCTAATTCAGGCACAGAAGCGAACGAAGATGCGATAAAACTCGCGAAATTATTCACAGACAGAAAATATTTGATCTCATTTTACAACGCATTCCATGGAAGGACAATGGGAGCATTGGCTCTTACGTCATCAAAAACGGTGCAGCATGCAAAATACGGACCTTTCTCGGGAGTGGTGCATACCCAGTATCCTGATTGCTACAGGAGCCCTTTGGAAGAAGATTGTTGGGGTGCATGCATAGATAACATAAAGGATAACATTCTGGGCAGGGAATTGCCTCCAGATGAAGTCGCAGCTGTTTTCATTGAGCCTATTCAAGGGGAAGGAGGATACATTGTTCCTCCAATAGAATTCATGAAACAACTTAGGAAATTGACAAAACAACATGGAATATTGCTTGTAGACGATGAGATTCAAGCAGGATTCATGAGAACCGGAGAATTCCTCGCAATGGACAATTTCGGAATTGAGGCAGATATTTACACAATGGCGAAATCGGTTGGTGGGGGTCTTCCAATAGGCGTAACCGTATCAAGAAAATCATTGGGAGACGTTCCTGCTGGCGCACACGCGAATACTTTCGGAGGCAATCTTCTTGCCATAGCAGCCGCGAATGCATCGCTTGATTACGTCAAGAAGAACATGCATGAACTAAAGAAGGGCGTAAAGGACAAGGGCAAGTACGTAATGAAAAGGCTAAACGAGATGAAAGAGAAATACGAGATAATAGGAGATGTTCGTGGAATCGGCCTAATGATTGGCGTGGAATTTGTTAAAGACAGGAAAACAAAAGAATACGCTGCGAAGGAACGCGATGAGATAATAGAAAACTGCTTCTACAACGGGCTGGTTCTGCTTCCTGCGGGCATTTCAACAATAAGGATAATACCCCAATTGGAAATTTCCATGCACGATCTGGATCACGGACTTAACATTCTGGAAAATGCGATAAAGCAGCAGAAAATCTACAAATAATCAGGAGAGCATCTTAACAAAGTTCTCCATTCCTCTAGGGACAAATTTCGCTGTACCAGTTAAGATGTCATTTGTTTTTATCCAGAACATGTTGAAATTGCTACCATCAATTTCTTTTGCTTCTATTACCTCTTTTTCATAAAAACGTTTGTCTTCAAATTCTGCAGAATATACAAAAATAATCTCATGATGGGTTTTCCCTTCAGGATCATTGAATATGTTCTCTAATGATCCAAGAAGGATGAGGTTAGTCAAGCGTGCATTTATTTCTTCTTTCATCTCACGTTCTACAGCGTCTTTACTGAACTCACCATATTCAATATGTCCTCCAGGAGGCCTTATTATTTCGCGTTCTTTTTCGCTGCTGAGAACGTTGTGTACGAGTAGCGAGTCGCCATTTCTTATCAATATACCTACTTTTGCTTTGATTTTATTTGTTTGTTCCATTGATCCACGTTCTTTATATGAAGTTCGCAAGGTTGAACTGTCTCTTGTCGGTTATCGGATCATCGCTGAATATTGTGTCTATTTCGGTCTTCAGCAATCGTACTCTCTGTGTAACATATGGTTCCAATTGGTATCTTTCCGTCAGCTCAAGTGCTAGCTTTAGATATTTCTCGACGCTACCCTTTGATACCGTGAGCAATAGCTTTCCTCCGTCCTTGGGACACTTACCCATCAGAGGTATTCGCCTGTATTTTGAATTGCAAACCACACACCTGAAAGACTGCTCTGAAAACTGCCTGAGGTTTCCCATAAGATCTGGGATGAAGTGCGACAATATGAGCTTCTTAGCAGCGTCTCTCTGATCGACAGCGTATATTCGGTTCATCAGGTCGAATTCCGAATCGACCTTGCTCTTCATGTTGTTCAGCATCACGTACAAGCTGCGCTTCGGAGAATCGCGAATAGAAGTAGATGATGAAAGATGCGTGAATCGTATGTTATGGAATCGTTCCTCGCCTTTTGTCAGTCTTTCCTTTACTATGTCGACAACTGCGTCAGAAGGAGAGCAATAAGTAAAGGTTTTATTGTAGAACTCAAGCGAGAACTTGTCGGTCGCTTCCATAGAATGCACTTCATCGTCTACCTCTTCTGGGAATATGTTAGGTGCGAGTACCAATGGGGCATCCATGGTCGCGCCTATGTTGGTGGGCAAATAGCTTCTGGAGAAGTTGATCAATGCATCCATCAAGAGCATAGTCGTGTCTTCATCGCCATCCGCATTTCTTCTTCTCGCGCATATGGTGTATGGGTGTGCGAATCCGACGTTTGCGGAAGTAAACCCTACTATTCTGCATAGCACTGCACATGATGTGTGTGGAGACATCGTAAGAACTAAATGGCCTATGAGGTCGTCAGGAGTTACTATGTTGTAGAACGGCTCCAACCCGTAGAACTTCTGGAGAAGGTCGTCGATGAAGTTAGCGGTGTGCATCATCGTTTCTATTCCTCCAGGGCTTAGAACCACATCTTGGTGCTTGAGTTCTATGAGTTGTTCCTTGTCCGTGAGTTCGTTGCCATAATAATCCTTATCATATCCAAGTTCTTTCAGTTTCTCAACGCTAACTTTCATTTCCGAAGGATAAATGTGCGTAAGAGGCACGTCAGTCGCGTCAAATCGAACCGTACCGTCTTTGAATATGTGCACGTTGTTCTTGCTCCTCAATATGCCTTTTGCTATTGATTCGGCTTTCTTGTCCCTGCTGGAAAGACCCGCGACTCCCTTCACCAGGGGCTGCATCATATGTGCGTTTATCTTCTTCATGCTTGATGACACCAAAGCCGCAAGATCTATCTCACGCTCTTCATATCCAGATGTGTGCACTTTGCATTGCGGACATACCAATTCAGACGTTATGGCTTTGCACTTCTCGCACACTCTCTGCACGCTAGCGCGCGTATTGCAGTCGCTGCAGAATTGTTCCGTGACAACTCTTTTGCACTGCGGGCATATATAGCGCGCGAGATCGACCGTCATTCTCCTGTTTCCGAATTTCTTGAGATCGAGATTGTACGCTTTGGTTATGTTCCTTTCCTTGCCCCCGTATTCCCCTATCGGGAATAGGACGTTTGGTGCTGGTTTCATCAATCTCTCTTTAGCCTTTTCTGGCCTTCCTATCCTAGCAGCAACGTAATTAGAGCGAACAGGTATCGGAAACGGCGCAATCCCCGACATTCCTTCGACTACGGTGTCTCCGATACTCTCGTATTTTTTCATTGCTTCATCGAGGTTTCCTATCTTTCCAGATTCACCGGAAGCGAAACCAAGTTCAGCAACAAGAGCCTTAGCGTAATCTCCCTTTATCTCCAATTTGTCGCTGCTTTCCATAGTTGGAACGTTAAGCATTCGCAGGCTCTTGCAAATGCCTTCGTCATAACCTAATGCCAGATTGTCTATGCTACTGAGCGATGTATGGCTGAAAGCAGATAATGCGTTCTTCACCCCATTTGCCAGTTCTATGAGCTGCTGTTTGTTTACTGCCTGGAATTCGTAAAGGTATTTTGGATGTATCGCTATTCCATGTTTTATAGATAATGCATATGCGTCGCCGAAGGAGATTGCTGAGTGATCGATCTTCGCCGAAGGATCCTTCGCCTCTAGCTGTCTTTCCCAGAACTCCTCGACGTAACTCGTTGGCATGAGTGGGGTATTCATGTTTCGGAAATCTCCGAAAGTTATGAGGATGTCGCCAAGCGCTATTATATCTGTTACTTGGTCTTTCACCGCATTGGCGGTTTCGGTGTCGTTGACGCGCATAGTCCTCCCGTCTTTCAATCTGATGAAAGGTCCTTCTATGCTGTCAACAGGGACGACAACGCATCCTTTCCTTGGCTGGCCCATCTTAAGCTGCGTTCCTATCGCCATGTAACCCATGGTTATTATCATTGTGGCAGGGCTTACTCCCATCGCAGCTATTCCAGTGAATCTGCTTCTGCCATATCGCAACCTGAATCCTCCGATAGCTTTTGGATAAGCGAAAATAGGCCTTCCTGCCACCAATTCGTCCAAAAAGGAATGTTCATCCTTCTTCTCGTCTTTCTTCTCGCCTTTGTCCACCTTTATCAAGGCATTCAGCCAGCTCCAGTCTAGCCCGCTGTTCTTCAGTTCCTTTATCACTTTCTTTGCCTTCTGCGCTATACCTTCGCAAAGAACCAGAGGCATTCCCCCGCGTATCCTGTTGGTTATCTTTACCTCCTTGCCTTCTGCATCTCTTCTGCTCACGTCCCTGTTTACGCTAACCTCTACGTCTTCAGTTGGCAATCCATCTACGCAGATGGGACAATTCTGGAGTATGTACCGTATGTCATCATCGCTAGGTCTGAATTGAAGTCTCGCGACTCTGGCGTCGTAAATATCAATTTCCTCTACGTACCTTTCCACTTCCTTTGGCGTTGGTTTGTAAGGTGCTATATTGAACAATTTCCTGCAATAATCCGCGAAAGTAGTAGACAAAGCGACCGAGGTTCCTCCCGCACCACGTATCGGTCCCGCATAAAGTACGGAAAGGTAATTGCTTCCATCTTCATTCTTGAACATGACAACGTGCTGCAATCCTTCAGTAGGTGCAACCACCACTCCGTCGGTATGTATTGCAAGTCCAACCTTTACTGCAAGTTCGATCTTCTTTATGGTTTCCATGCTTGCGAATTTCTCCCCTGTGCATATTTCGTGTATTACCGCAAATGCGAGATCCGTCTTTCCTTGCCCCTTCATCTTTGCTCGTATTAGGTCTTCGAGTCCTTCTACTCCTATGATACCTTCCACTCTTCCTGCAATGTCCCTTGCAACCCTTATTTCGACGAATTGCTCAGGATCAAACCCTTTTGCTCGTGCTTTGCCTGCTACTTCATATGCCTTTTCGAATTCCGTTGAAAGCAACTTGAAGTATTCCTCGGTTTGCACTCATTCACCTATTATGTTGAAATCTATGTCCTGCAATTTTCCGCTTTTCATCTCGTATATCGGCATTCTGCATGGGTCTGGGATGTGTCCTTGCTTTATCTGGTATGAGGTTTTGTCCTGCCATGTTCCGCTGTTAACTATCACAGTTCCATGGTACTCTGCATAGCCGTTCTTGTGCGCGTGTCCGCTGTGGAGAATGTCAGGAACGTCGTCCATGACCATCGTGTCTTTCTGAGAAGGCACGATGACGTATCCACCATAGATTGGCGACAAGTGCCTCCTTTTCAGTAATTCTATCATCGCGGTTTCGGGTTTCATCCAACTGCATCCAGGCACATAGCGGATTATTCCCGCGAGCGCGCTCCCATGGTAGCCGAGCACCTTGAGTCCTTCGACGTTCATGTATGCGGGATTCGACATTATCTTCACGTTGTCCCTTTTGAAATCCTTTACTATGTCATCTCCCAGAGGCGGCTGCGGTTCAGCCTTTTGAACCCCATCGTGGTTTCCCGGAAGAAGGAAAACGGTTATGTAATCAGGTATCTCGTCTATGAGTTTGAACAAAGCATCGTATTGACTGTACAAATCGGTTATTTCAAGTTCTTTGTCCTGATTGGGGTAAACCCCTATTCCATCAGCGACATCACCTGCAATGCTCAGATATTTGACTTTGCCCGCAAGGTCTTTCCTGTAATTTACCTCTCCTTTGAGCCATTTTATCATGTGCTCGAATTGTTTTCCCAAGAATTTCTTGCTGCCTATATGTATGTCAGAAGTCATTGCCAGTGCAAGGTCAACTTCAGCAAGCTTCTTCGGCCTTATGGGGATGTCAGGC
>JAJYJW010000031.1 GCA_021789155.1 Microcaldota archaeon | reverse complement strand
GCATTGAACTCCGGAAAAAGACGTGCCGTTTATTGACGGCAAGCACATCGTTACGGATTTGTTGTTGGTTATAAGCGTGAAATTGAAGTTGCCTACTATCGGCACTTGCTTAACGTATATTGCTATCCTTGACGCGTTGTAATACTTTTCCACATTTGCATCGAAGTTAAACTTCAACGGAACAAGGCCCAATATTCCACCCTTTTCAGATATAGAAATAAATCCACTATAGCTTATCGCGTACATGTTTGCATCGGAATGTGCGCTACCTGAAAGTATCTGGGAAAATGTAGACATAGAAAGGTTGCTGCTGGAAGAAAGATCTTTGTACACCTGTGAACCCATTATCCTTTGTGCAACAGCCGCACTTACCTGAGACCCTGCAGCGCTAGCCGCTGGAGATTGCGAGGTTATGTAAAAATAACCTGCAGTTGCAGCAGCCACTATAATCAATATTGCTATCAGTTGTAAAGTACTGAACACCTACTCACCACTGCACCATCTTGCTTTCTTACAAATATAAACTTTACTGTGTTTCAACATGGGATTTCTCTTAGTGGCAAATGACGAAGTGGCAAACGTCTTTTTAATAGTTTGACAACAAACTCATTTCCGTGACTTAAATGGAAGGACAAAAAGTCGGAATAAGCAAGTTTGTTGTTACGCGCCCTAAATTCGCGATAAAGCCAGATGCGTTGAGCGAGGCCATAGGCGAAAGCGAAGGGAAGATACAGGCTTTACTTAACGACAAAAGAATACTTCCCGATGCGAAGCCGGAGGTTCCGCGACCAGGTTATTCAGAATCAAACATAACCTTTTCCGCAGATGCAGCATACAAGTTCTTCACCATGCTAAAAGAGGACAAGGAAGCATTGAAAAGGTTCATTGCGAATCCTCCAAGGGCAATATACACCGGAACTGAAAGCAATTCTGACAGGAGCAAACCGGATTTCATAATAGCGATGCACATGGCGCTCTCAAAGCTATGGTACGATGACAGGAAATACTTCACAGAAATAAACAACATAATCCACAATGCGCTTTATTACCCTATGACATTCGCGTGTTCTGGAGGCACGCTCGCACTGGAGCAAGCGACGAAAGAAGCGGAAAGAAGCGGAAGCGCAATATTCTGGACTGCAGACACTTCAATATATTCGCAGAGCTCTGCGAAGATAACTCAGGGCGCGGCATGCGCTTTTGGATGGATAGAAAAAGATCCTAAACTTCTGGAAGTTGAAATCAAAAGAGGCGTATTCGGATACAACTATTCCGAAAACGGATTCACAAAAGTGGGATATTTGCCCGAACTGTACCCATTCCTATCGCAGATATCATACATGTACGATGTTGGAAAGGCGCTGCTCAAACTGGAGGAGAGCAATCTTGGACTATCGCAGGATTGCTCTTTTGTCATACCACACACTCCCTTGATGAGGCAGGTAATGCAGTTCATAACTTTCATGTACGTGCACAAACTGAAAGATTACATGCCCGAAGAGTACAAGAAGCTTCAGGAAAATCCTTGCGTTGGCCCGTCTCCGATAAACGGGGAACACATAACGCAAATCATGGAGCGTAAGTTCGAGTACGTGAACGAACATGAGATGACTGAAAAGCAGATATCAGAGATGTTCGAAAACGACAGTGAGCTCAGTGCGGTATTCGCGTGGATAGACAAAGTAAGGAAAAACGATCCTGGATTCGTCGAGTTTCTCAACGAGAAAAACATGGCTGCGGTATTGTCGCTAATACAGCGTTTCAACAATTCCTACGCTTGCAGCGCGCTAGTTGGCGTGGCAGGGGTGGTCGATTCATATGCGAGATTTATAGACATGCCCAAGGGGATCAGCGAAGAGGAAAAGAACAAGATATTAGAGGGAATACTCTACTCGTTCGGAAGCGGCAGCCAGGCCATAATGACCGCGCTTAAGATTGTCGCAACCGGAGAAGAGGTTAACAAGCATTTCTATGTAGACAATGATGGTGCGGGAGCATATCTCAACGCAGCAGCATATACGAAATTGCATGCAGAGCTTGAAGACGAGAACAGGATGGTTACCGATTCCAACCTTGTAGAGAAAGATATGGAATTGCTCAGGGAATTGCGCGATTCAACTCATGATGAAGATGCCAAACTCAAGGATGGATTCAGGATAATGGGAAGGGACATAAAGGGCAATACCGATTGGGGCTATGTGGAAAACGGAAAGTTCAAGCAGCTTTTCTTCAAGTACTGAAAAGCTATTTTGAATTGAACCTTGACAGTATTTCGTCCATATTGTGCAGTTTAGGGACACTCACAGCAACAAGCAGTGCATACAAGACTGCTATTATGAATGCTAATGCGATTATCGAACCCAGAGTAGGTGATGAGATTATCGCTAGTATGACGAATATCGAAAGGAGCAGGAATATCGATCTCTCTCTCGATTCGAACCTTTTGTAATCTTCATAGTATTTCGTAAAGCACTCTTTGCATACTACGAGTTTGTTGCCGCGCTCATTCTTCAGGAAATTCCTTTTAACGTATCTTACTGCTTTTATGAGCGTATTATCCTCTACCTCCAATCCTTTCTTCTTCTTCTGGCATATTATGCAATAGCTGGGTTTCACTCAATCACTCGCTCAACGTAAGGTTGACTATCCTTCCGAACGACGCGGTTATTTTCTGCTCGTCCACCGCATTCAAGATGTTGTTTATGCTTATGTCGCTTATCCCGATCCTTAGGAATATGTTCTTTATGTCATCCTGTTTCAACCCTAGCTTCTGCAGCATTCCTGCAAGCACCACGGCGTTGATGTGCCTTCTCTGCTTGTTTACTCTTGCCTCAAGCTCGTCTATGCTCTTCTCGCTTACTTTCAGCAACACTAGCATTTTCCTCAGGTCTAATCTGTTTATTATGATTGTATCTGGCATAACTTCACATTTGCATGTTTGTGTTGAATGCCCTTGTTATTATCGAATCATCGAATCCGAGAGTTCTCAATACCGCAAGAACGTTCTGCTTCTGGAACATGTACTGCATTAGCACCTGCACAATGAACCTTATGTCCATTACGCCTTTCCTTTCGTCGAATTGCTTGAATATCGAATCTATCTCCGAACTACCAACATTCTGCTCTATCAACTTGTTCCTTATCTGCAGTTTCTCGAAATAGTATTCCTTCTGGACATTCACGTTGTCGAGTTCCGCAGGCATGAGAACTTCCGCCACCGAAACGGTGTAAGTATCCAATGGCACTTCTCCTATAACCCTATCTACTATGAATATCTCCGGGAACTGTACCGAAGTTTGGAATGACATGTCTATTGCAGCTTGGCCTACGCCGAACTTGCCTATCTCCCTCTTTATGAATTCTGAGAAGTTGAGAGAGCCTTGCAGATAGTCCATGAATTTCTGGAACTTGATCCTAAGCATTATCGTGGTGCCGACGTTGGAGAATATTGCCTCCGCGATGTCAGTGGGGTTCTGTGATGCCACTATCAAACCGAATTGGTATTTCCTTCCTTCTCTGACTATCATGACCGCGTCGCTCCTCTCGTCGTTGCTAATCTTCCACGCTTCGTCCAGAACTACCAGCGTCTTCAATCCCTTTGACGATGCCCACCCTTCAGCGCGCATCTTTTCCTTCAGGCTTTGCAGTATGAATAAAGCGGCAAGAGCCCTGAACTTTTCATCCGGCAAAGCGGAGAGGTCCATCGCAACCAATCCTGACGTAGCCAATTTGCCAAGGTCCAGAGTGCTCTTCTTAGCGAAGAAGTCTTCTCCCTCTCTGGCGAATTGCCTCAATCTGTATATCGTGTTTTCGAGCTCCGCTGGATATTGATAGGTTCCTTCCTGCAGTTTTTCGTTGAGAAGAGATATTACGTCTTTGAGCGTTGGAGTTTCCTTCTTCGGGTCCGGCGGCAGTGCGAGATTGAAACCTTTGTTCATGTAAGACTGCTCAATCGCCTCTTCGGTCAGCCTTTTCTGTTCAGGATAAGCAGAAATGTCTGTAAGTATCTCGAATGCGGTAATAACCTGTTTTGTTCTGTCAAGAGGACGCATCCCGGAAAGGTCAAGTATGTTGATGAAATCTCCCTTGCCCAGAGATATGACCGTACCCCCTGATTGCTTAACCCAGGATTTGTACTCTCCCGCCCAGTCGATTATTATGGCATTTGTGTTCCATACGAAACTTGCCCTGATAAGGAAGGTTTTCACGAAGAAGCTCTTTCCAGCTCCGGTTATTCCCACTATC
>JAJYJW010000017.1 GCA_021789155.1 Microcaldota archaeon | reverse complement strand
CCAACGTGCGATGAAGCATGATAAACGGCAAGCTCGACAAAGAGGAAGAAATGATAAACAGCCTCGTATCGGACATAAGGAAAGTGAAGGAGCTTGCACTGAAGAAAAACGCGGCGAATGCAATCGGGAATGCAACCATAGTCATAGCAGCAGAATGGAAAAGAAGAGCGCAAACCGAACTTGCAAACGCAAATGGCAACATGGGAGAAGCGATTAAAGCCCTTGGCGAAGCAGTGAATCCGAGCATAGCGTCAGCATACTTGTCCAAACTCGCCAAATCTACCGGAAAGGTGTATGCGATGGAGGTAGAGGAAGATGACGAGTACAAGGTAATCTCCGAGTCCCTGGAGTATCTCAAAAATGCGGTCGGAATAGAGGTCAGCACTGAGAAGGAAGAGGAGTCAAAATCCGAAAGGGCCGCGAGGGCAGTGCCGCTCAAGCCAAGCATAGAGATAAGCTGAATGGGGTTAGGCTTAAATAGATTGCAGAAAAAAGCATTAACAGTGAATTGTAATGGACGTTTACGTAGACAAACCAAAATGCACAGGATGCGAGCACTGCAAAGACGTGTGCCCGGTTAACGTTTTTGACATTATAAAAATAGAGCAAGACGTGAACACGGACCATGCGCCAGAAGAAATGAAATTCAAGGGACAGCATGACCCTGCCACGTTTGCGAAATTCTCGACGGCAAACGACGGCCACACGCACTTCAAGGACAAGTCTTCGGGAGCAAGGGGCTCAGATTGCATACTCTGCCAAGCGTGTTTGATACAGTGCGAAGGGGAATGCATACACATATTCGACGACAGCGGCAACACGTACAAATCTATTTACCAGTAACCGCAAGACGCACCATAGAATTTCTATGGTGTGCTGTCTTTTCCTTTGATTAGTTTTCTGCAAAAAAAACTTTCGTTAGCCCATTGAGCACTGAAGAGTGTTTATAATCCCGGGGCAGGTCTTTGTGCTTCCGAATGCGTCTATGTCCTCTATTGTCCATTCGTATCCGGTATACGTACTTACTGACGCGTTCATGTTATAGAACGTCACCCCATTCGGTATGTTGCACGTATACGTAGAGCCAACGTTGCCCGAGCTTATCAGCCACTGGCATGTGTAACCTCCGTTCCACCACTGGCTTGGCAAGCCACCGTTGATTTTTATCGCCAAGTATCTTGAATAGATATCTACGGTGCTTATCAGCTTGACCTGAACGTAGTTGTATAAGGTTCCGAAATATGCGGTTACCGATGCAGGCGTGGCGGTGGCGGTTGCCTTGCCGTTGCTCACCACTGCATTGACTACGGTCCAAGTAGTCAGCGGATACGTCGAGCTTGATGTAGCGGTTATAGAGTGCAGGGAATTCGCCACGAAAGCCACGACTGCCCCGTCAGGATATCCAACCCCATCGACATAGATCGTGCCTCCGGTTGGATTCGTATGCAAGGTAACCATGCGAATCGCATTTGCGAGATAAGGAGAAACGTCCATAGAAGACGTTCCAGTGGTGTTGATCACGTTTGCGGTCGTAATCGGATAGACGCAGTTTGGAGTGCAAAGCTCGTACTGCACAGTGAATCTTACGTTCTGCTGACTGCCGTAAGGCACGAATGCAGAATTGACACTGCACGTCACCGCCGCACCAATCGGGACGTTAGCAGGGTAACACTGCCCTATGTAATTCGCACTTGCATATGTCGGGTATATATTTATTGCTCCGGAAGGCAACGCTATCTGCTGCTGCAGATTGTTCTGAAATGTTATGATGAACTGCGAACCTATCCCGTTTGACATGAAAACCGAATCGAGGCATTTCAACCCCACCGACATGAAGCACGTTGCCGGGGATATCGTAGCAGGGTTCCTAACGGTTATGAATGCGAGAATTACCACTGCGAATATTGCCAAGGATATGAAAGCCCACGCGTAAGTAAGTAGGAACTCAACCGCTGCCTGTCCCTTCATGCAATCATAATCGTTGCACAGGTTAAGAATAAAAAGAGCTAGGGAAGAGACGTTTATCTCTTCCTTGATCCTACAACGATCATGTGCGAATCGGTATCAAATCCAATCGCGCTCTTGAACGTATCGGAATCTATTGTTATGGTGCTGTTCGAGTAAGGATCGTTAACGTAAAATGCATCCTTGTCGTACCCCTTCACAACTACCCAGTGAGGAGACGAACCCACGTATGGATTTATCACTTTCGCATCAATGAGAACTATAGGTATGTGATTTGAAGATAGCACCTTCTTTATCGATTGCAATGTTACTACCCCTTCCTCCTCTGCAACAGAAAGCTTCTGTGCCTTATCTCTGATTTCATTGAAAGACGCAGACAGAGTGTCGAGATTTATGTTCTCGTAAACCGCGAGCTTCCTTTCATAACCTTCATCCTTGGCAGTGCTCACTATTCCGACATTCGCACCGCGCTTTGCAAGAGCATATGCAAGACCGTATCTAGATCCGTGCCACACGCTTCCGCTTACTGCTTCCTGCCATATCTCGAATTCCTGTTCCTTCTTGAATTTGAACACAGGATTCACGTATTTCAGCACCATCATCGCACATGCAGCAGAACTAGTAAATTCCTCTGTCTGCGGATAATGAGGTATGTCGAACATCGCGGAATCCTTTATTTTCGCTTGCTTTGTCTTGGCTATAATGTTGCCTGCTGAAGCCCCCCTCTTGGACTTCGGGCTATTCGCCACACGTTTACTCTTTGAACCGTTTTTTGTTTTCATATAATGCTGACCTCCCAATTAAGTATGAACGAGTGCAGGGAGGGAGATTTGTTCAATTGTATTGAACTCCCGTAGACCTAAGTCAACAGATCTTGAGTCTGCCGCGTTTGACCTGGCTCCGCCATCCCTGCAGATAGTAATTTGTGCAAAAGGGTATTTAAAGTGTCTTGAGCCAGCAAACATCCCTTCCCCTGCTATCGATAGATAGTCGCATACCATGATATTTATAGCTTGCTATATGCCATTCATACATGCAATCAATAGAAGGTGCTTATATAGAAGTCAGAAAGATCAACGCCTACAAATACTTCATAGACAAAGAACACAGAGAAGACGCAAACACGGGAATAGCATTGTACGCGAATTCTGAAATGATAGAGAACATGCAAAAGGACAGCACGCTTATGCAAGCAAGCAACGCATCCACTTTGCCTGGAATAGTCGGCAACGTGATGGTCATGCCCGATGGCCACCAGGGCTACGGATTTCCCGTAGGCGGCGTAGTCGCATTCGATGAGGATGAAGGGATCATATCCCCAGGTGCGATAGGATTCGACATTAACTGCGGAGTGCGACTGATTAAAACGAACCTTAGCGAACATGATGTTAGGGCCAAGCTTCCTACACTGATGGACGAGCTTTTCAAAAACGTGCCGAGCGGAGTTGGAAGCAGGGTAAATAACGGATTCACGAGAAGCGATTTGGAAAAGGTATGCGTTGAAGGCTCATCTTATGTAATAGACAAGGATTACGGAGTTAGGGACGATGCTCTTTCCACGGAGGAAATGGGATTCATGGAAGGGGCGAATGCCGAAAAAGTCAGCGAGTTCGCGATGAAACGAGGCATTCACGAGCTTGGCACGCTAGGTGCAGGCAACCATTTCCTAGAAGTGCAGAAAATAGGGAAAATATTCAACAAGAAGGCGGCGCTGGCTTACGGGCTTGAGGAAAACCAGGTTGTGGTTATGGTGCACACCGGCTCTAGAGGTTTCGGCCACCAGATATGCAGCGATTACCTGAGGGATCTGGTTGCATACCAGAAGGAAAACAACGTAGTGCTTGCGGATCCAGAATTGAGTTATGCGCACGTGAAGAGCAAGACCGCGGAGAACTATCTTGAAGCCATGAAGTGCGCGGTAAACTTCGCATTCGCTAACAGGCAGATGATAACTAACGCGATAAGGAAAAGCTTCGAGAGTGTTTTCAGCAAGTCCTTTGATGCGCTGGGGATGGACGTGCTGTATGACGTTGCGCACAACATAGCGAAACTGGAAGAGCACATAGTAGACGGCAAACGAACAAAGGTTTACGTGCACAGAAAGGGAGCTACAAGGGCATTCGCAGGAAGCAGGAAAGAGGTGCCGAAGCAATATTCCGCGGTAGGCCAGCCAGTTCTGATTCCCGGAAGCATGGGAACCGCAAGCTACGTTCTTGCTGGGGCAGATGGGGCCATGAGCGAGACGTTCGGTTCCGCGTGCCACGGCGCTGGAAGGGTAATGTCAAGACACAGGGCATTGGACGAGATAACCAGCACTTCAGTATTCAAATACATGAAGAAAAGCGGGATAGTGCTGAAAGTGAGGAGCCAGAAGCTGGTCAGCGAAGAAGCGGACCAGGCATACAAGAACGTAAGCGACGTCGTTGACGTTGTCGAAAAGAACGGAATAGCGAATATCGTCAGCATGAATCTGCCGATGGGAGTAGCCAAGGGATAACTAGAGTATTTCGGTAGCATATTGCAGCTCTTTCGAAAGCCTATCGTAGCGGATGCTGGAATGCACCTTCTTCAGTTTCTTGAGCAGCTTGCTCGCGTCTCCGCTCTTCCCAAGTTTCCCGAGATAATAGGAATAGTAGAACGCACTAGATGGTATTCCATCGCCGCTCACGGTGTCGGCGTATTTCTTCGCGTCTTTCGAGTTTACCATGATATTGTAAAGCATGCGCGCGTAAACGTCATACTTGTCGGATTCCGGAGATCCGAAAATGTATTCGAGTATTTTCTTTGCGCTTGACATCTTGCCCGTCCATAGCGAGGCAAGGAACCAAACGTAGAATCCTTTTCCGTCAATCTCGTTGTGCTCCTTGTGCACGTACGCACTTCTCGCCTGCTCCAGAAGCGCCTTGACCTTGTGCTGCAAAGTTATGCCCTCGTTTATGTTTAACGCGTTAGGTTCCATGAACCCGTTTGGCTTGATGTAATCCCTGGAGAAATACAATGAATCTGAATAAAGCGAGTACAATGCCGCAGAGCATATTATGGCCTCTGTACTTGGATTTTCCTTTATCAGATTGTCGGACAAGCTTGCCGCTGTTTTGAAATCGTGGTTTGCAATGCTTTCTGCTATAGAAGCGGTGGTGCTGCCGCTTGGCTGCTGAGTCGTGCTGGTGAACAAGTCGCATATGTCGCATACCGCATAATCTGCGGTACTAACAGCAATACTTCCGCAGTAGTTACAATAGAAAACGTTTAGCTTTTCCTTTGCTACTTTGTCGAACATACGGAAAACATCCACGAATACACCAGATAAGATACCTTGCAAGTAAAAATATTTAAGCAAACCTATCATTGCGTTGAATGGCGCAATGTCTACAAACATAGACAAATTCTACTGGTAAACGGACATAAAGTAAGGTTAATAAACAATCAAATAAATTTCAATAGGACGATCTGATGCAGTTACAAAACATGAAATTGCTATCTGGGCTTATTTTGGATTTCAACAATACGCTAGTGAAAGGCAACGATTCGGAGTATGCAGGCAAAAAGCTGATGATAGATTTGTTGCGCGGAGGCCATGTTCAAACTTTTGCTAAGGCTTACTCCGCATTCAGGGAAATACGCAAGATTGTAAATGATGGGAATGGGAGTGCAGATGCTTTAATCCATGGACAGAGAATCTACTACAAAACCTTGATAGACCATAAATTTGGGCATCAGGCCAAAATCGAAAAATATGTTGGAGAATACGTAAACGCGCACGTAATAGGCGTGGTTTACGATATCGTAAATTCTTATGTCAACGCGGGAATGCCAGTAATACTTGCCACCGCAAGCGGGAATACAAGCGCAATTGTCGCAATGGAGAAGTTGGGCATCACTACTGCAGTATCGAACACCGAGGTGTTCACCGAGGGTTTGTTAACGGGCTTCGTGCAAACCATAACGTCTGGCGCTTCGAAGTATGATGCGGTCGCGGAAGTTCTCTATGAATACAATCTTAAACTTGGCAACTGTGCGATGATAGGCGACGACCTTCTAGATTTCACCCTCCTTAAGAATGCAGGCAAACCATTCGCATCGCCGTACGCGATACCTGAAGTAACCAGGATACCTGGAATAATCATGCTCGGCTAGGGCGCGGAGTAACCTGAAACCCAACTACTCGTAAACGAAACTCCGGTAGTTGCAGCACCGTTGTTATTGTTTCCGGAATAATCTTTCGCATCGCCATTCAAAGGCCACCATCCAACCAGATTGTTCAGCTTGACTGGTGCGCCACCTATTCCTTCGTTATACAGAGCACTCACTTCGTTTGCGGAAAGAGAGGTGTTGTAAATCTGAACGTTGGCTATTTCCCCGTCAAAAAACCAAAGATTCTGGGGATTCCTTCCTATGTTCAGCGGTTCGCTTGGAAAAGACCTTATCAAAACTCCCGCACCTTTGTTTGCTAACGTTCCAGCACCGTTTACATATACGTACTGGTTCCCCGTGACGGAATCGTAAGTGCCTATAACGTTGTACCACGTACCCAGAACGATTGTTGTTCCAGAAATCACGTACGATAGGTAACTGCAATCTGTAGAGCCCACCTTATGCGCCCAAAATTCAAACTGGTTTCCCGAACCCCAAGCCGAAGAAAGTCCGTATTGAAAAGCGCATCCGTCGGTATTCGCGCCGCTCAATCTTCCGGCTATTGTGCGGTACTGGTTAGTGCCGAAACTGCGCGCATATACCCAAGCGCTTACAGTAACTCCGCTTTGCACATCCAGATTAGAACTGCTTCCGATATTTATGTAGCCTTGTCCGTTCACTGCAGAAACGTATTGAGGAAGTTCGCCGTTGCATATTCCCTGGGTATTTATGAATGAGGTGGTCATTGGGCCGTTAGGACGAAATATGTGACAAGCCCCAGGCGGCGCTTTAGGGGTAAACGTTGATGCGTTGAAAATGCCGAGCTGGAATAGTGCCCCAAGTACGACTGCAATGATCAGTATCGCCCATCCGTATGTCATCAGGTACTCCATCGCGGACTGTAATGCTGACTTTTGGACCATGCAATCGATATTCGTACAATTCTAATCTTATTATTTCTTTCTGAGAACCGCGAACAGGTGGAACTTGTCGAAAGAATCTATGTCTATCCTCTCCAGTATGTCGAATTTCTGCGAAACTTTTTTCAGGAACTCCTCGAAAACCTCCTCTGGTCTTCTCGAGCTGCTTATGCTTTGGGATTTTATTGCGACGTATGCGAAACCTCCTTTCTTCAGCATCTGGCTGTTAAGCAGGAGGATGTCTGCTTGATCCCTTGCCGAAACGTCCATGTAAAGCACGTCAACGCTGCCCACGTCATCCCTGTATTTGTGGATTTCCCTGGCATCGCCGAGTATCGGCATGATGTTGTCTCTGTAATCGCATACCCTTAGGAGTTCGCGCATGTTGCGCTCAGACAATTCAACTGCGAATATGCCCCCTTCAGCCCCCACTATGTCGCTTACGTGGCTCACGGTAGTTCCGGTGGCTGCGCCGAGGTACAGCACCGTGGTTCCCTTTTTGATCTGCATCTGCTTCATGCCCTTGACTATTGCCGCGGCAAGCTTGCTCCTGTATGGATTCCAGGTTCTGTATTCTACTTTTCCCCCTTCTATAAGATCCTCGTCGTATACTTTGGTTCCTTTGACCATGTTGACCGTTGCGAGTCTTCTGTTTATCCTTACTACTCCTTCGAAAACGTTTTCTATTTCCGGCATATGAACACTCAATATATCAGAGTTATTATGTCTTCATCCTTTAATACGTGTCCTTTTCCGACTTTCTGGTTCAGGAATTTCACGCTCTTCCCCGAAACGTATGCTGCCTTAAGGTCATCGCCCACTTTGCTGTGGAGTTTCCTCGCAACGTCTACCACCGTATTCCCCGAATGCATTATCATCGGGCGCACGTAATCCGGCGCACCGTCTTTCGGTTTGAGGTAAATCCGGATAAGACCGAGTTCGTTGAAGAGCATGTCCTTTAGCTCCTGCACGTGGAACCCCGTTGTGACGCTTATCGGGATTGTATGGAAACCTGATTTCTTCCTGATCGTCTCGCATACCTTTTCATAGTCCTTGTTCAAATCCACCTTGTTAAGCGCAACCATCGCATTTATGTAAACGTTACCCATCGAAAGATAATCGAGTATGTCGTCGTCAGTGGTGTCAGTATGGAATACCACGTCGGCGTGGAATATCCCGAACTCGTTAAGGATTTTCGTGACTATCTGCTTGTCAGGGGTTTTGTGCCTGCCTTCCTCTATTCTTATGCCTCCGTTAAGCCTTCTCTCTATTTTTATGTTCGGCCTTTCTACGCCTACTTTAATCCCCAATTCATCCAACTCTTCAAGCAGGATGAAAAGGTCCTCAGTGGAACTGCAGTCTATCACGAAAAGGATCAGGTCTGCGCTTCTCATCGCGCTCGCTATCTGCGTTCCTCCGCCCTTGCCTAGATGCGCGCCGCGTATAAGGCCCGGAAGATCAAACACCTGTATCTTCGCGCCCTTGTGGTGCATCATTCCAGGTATTACTTCAAGAGTGGTAAAAGCGTAATTGGCTATCTTCGATTCCGCGTCGGTTATCCTGGTAAGCAGTGATGATTTGCCTGCATTTGGGAAACCCACCAATGCAACAGTAGCGTCTCCGCTTTTTCTTATCGCAAAGCCTATTCCCTTCTTCGTACTCTTCGTAGCCATCGACTTCTTTATGTTGGCTATCTTCGCTCGCAGTTTCCCAAGATACTTGTTAGTCGCCTTGTTGTACTTGGTTTTCGAGTACTCTTTGGTAAGCTCTTCCAGCTCGGATTGCATCTTGCTGTTCTCAGCCATTGGTTAAACCATAGGTATTTGCCATGAAAGCAGATTAAATCCTTTGCTATTGCAGTGTGGCTTTCTGCGCGATTTAAAGAGTTTTCCAAGCAATATATATTTGTTACGCATGCCATTTCTTGATGGCAGGGCAACTTATGTGATTATATGGCACAAAAAACGATAATTGTTGTAACGTGCATGGATAGGCGCGACAGCGAGTTTCTTGACGCACAGCAAAAAGAACTCGAAGCTCAGGGCTACAGGGTTGTGCATATCCGCAACGCAGGCGGAAGCGCAAAAGATACCCAAAAAATAATACAGTCTGCGATAGAACATGCAAAGGAAGAGAACGCACCAGCAGATAGCATTCTTTTCGAACCGCATAACACTTGCGGCGCGGTCGGATTCGCTAAGAAGGTTGCTGAAGGCAGCATGACGCTGGCTGACCCATCCAAGGCATACGCAACCGCACAAAAACATTTCGTGGATGGGCTGAAAGCGCAAGGCGGGGAAATAGACGATGCTAAGAACTACGCGATGGGCCTCGAAGACATAAGGCAAATTTTGAAGGAACTTGGATTGGAAGACAAAATAAAAGTAACATCCAACCACATAGACGTAAATAAGCAGAACGTGCCGAAGGAGGAAGGTCACCCAGAGCATCCGCTCATATTGAATATCGGTGAATCCGTAGACCGAGCGAAATTCACGCGGGAGCATGGATTAAGCAACAACTATTCTGCGTATTGGCTGGAGTTTCCTAAGCTGACATCGACAAACACTGCCGCGATACTCAACAACATCGGGGCGAGCACGGACATAGCGCTCAGAGCAGGATTGACTCATGGCGTATGGTTGGTTGCAACAAATGACAACGCGGAATCAGTCGGAAAAATAGAGCAGTGGTTCAAGAAAGAATTCCCAACTGAACACATACACAGATTTGACTATTCTACGACTCAAACAAAAACCAAAGTAGTTTAGGTCATTTTTGCGTGCTCGATGGGCATATGTCTTTGAGCACGCATTTTTCGCATATCTTCTTGTTTGCCCTGCAAACGTCTCTTCCTAATGCTATGAACAGATTTGAAGTAACCACCCAGTCTTTTTTAGGTATTTTGCGCATCAGGTCCGCTTCTATCTTATGCGGATTCTTGTGCCTTGTCAATTTCAATCGCCTTGAAACCGTTATGCAATGAGTATCTACGGCAATTCCTACCGCATTCCTGAAACCGTTCGCCATCACCACGTTTGCCACTTTCCTTCCCACTCCCGGAAGGCGCATGAGTTTTTCCATATCGTTGGGAACCCTGCCGCCGTATTCGTCTACAATCATTTTCGCCGCGCGTTTCAGGTTTCGCGCTTTCGTCTTGTAGTAGTTCACGCCCTTCAGTGCGAGCTGCAAAGAAGTAGCGTCGGCTTTCGCATAATCGTCGAAACTTGCGTAGCGCTTGAACAAGCTCTTTGTAACCGCGTTTACCTGCTTGTCAGTGCATTGCGGAGATAGAATCGTTGCCACGAGAAGCTCCCCTACGTTTCCATGCTCTAGCATGGTCCCTATGCTTTTCATGTATCTTCTACGCAATCTAGCGATGACTTTTGCTCCGAATTCCATGGTTTACGCACTTCTTTCCATAGCAAGATATTTAAAGAGGTAATCCTTATCAGTATAAGTTGGTGTGTGATTGCTGCTTGGAGCAAAGAGGATATACGATAAAGCAGAGATAGTGGATGGCAGGCGCGTACTGGTAGACAGATTGTGGCCGCGCGGAGTGAAGAAAAGCACATCCAACATAGACCTATGGATGAAGGACGTGGCGCCAAGCGACGACCTCAGGAAATGGTTCGACCATGATCCTGCGAAATGGATCGAGTTCAAGAAGAAATACAAGAAAGAATTGGAAGGGAACAAGGCATTCGAAACGCTGCTGAATATGGTAAAGGAAAGCGACATTACCCTGATATACGCGTCAAAGGACGATGAACACAACAACGCACTTGCATTGAGCGAATTCATAAAGGAAGCGCTCAGCTAATCTTGAATATTCTCTTTACTTTGTTTATCGCATTCAACGCCGCATCCACGTCTTTTTCGTTGTTGTAAAGGTAAAAGCTCATCCTTGACGTTGCGGGTTCGTTGAGCACGCTTGTCACAAGGGGCATGGCGCAGTGGTGGCCGCTCCTTATCGCGACGTTCTCCTCATCGAAAATCGAGGATATGTCGTGCGGGTGAACTCCCCTTATCCCGAACGACACAACACCCGCGCGCTTCTCTGTGTTTTCAACGGTTGGGCCATATACCTGCACGTTGCTTATTCCGTTCAATTTTTCCATAGCGTATTTTGTTATGGCCTTTTCGTGCTCTCTTATGTTGTTCATTCCCATCTCGCTTAAATATTTCACCGCCGCTCCGAATCCTATAGCACCCTCTATATTCGGGGTTCCGGCCTCGAATTTCCACGGGAGGTCGTTCCAAGTGCTCTTCTCAAAACTGACCGTGCGTATCATGTCGCCGCCACCCAACACCGGTTCCATCTCTTCCAGGAGATTCCTCTTTGCGTAAAGAACTCCTATTCCGGATGGACCGAGCATCTTGTGACTTGAGAATGCCATGAAATCGCAATCTATTTCTTTAACGTCCACTGGCATGTGCGGAACCGATTGCGCTGCATCGACGACGACTTTTGCGCCTGCTCGATGCGCGAGTTTCGTTATTCCTTTCGCGTCGTTTATAGTGCCGAGGACATTCGACACGTGGGTAAACGCGAGTATTTTAGGGGAGTGCGTTAGCTTTTCCTCCAGGTCTTCCATGTCCAACTCAGCTTTGTCCTTTATGTCGACGTATTCCAGTTTCGCGCCTTTCCTTATTGCGAGCAACTGCCACGGAACCATATTGCTGTGATGCTCCATCTTCGTGGTGAGTATCACGTCGCCCTGCTTAATGTTCCGTTCCCCCCAGCTGAGCGCCACGAGATTGAGGGCCTCTGTCGCATTTCTCACGTATACTATCTGCTCGTAGTTTTCTGCGTTTATGAATTTTGCAGCAAGCTTCTTCGATTCCACGTATTTCTCGGTGGCAAGTTCGGATATCTTGTAAATTCCCCTGTGGATGTTGGCGTTGTAATTCTTGTAGTATTCGTTAACCGCGTTTATCACGCTCGCTGGTTTCTGCGAAGTCGCCGCGCTATCCAAATACACCATGCCCTTCTCCAATATCGGAAAATCCTTCCTTGCATTCTCGAAATCGACCATTAAACCACTCACTTCATGAAAGAATCGTATCCGTTCTCCTCGACTTCCTTTATCAAAGCCGAATTTCCCTCCGCGACTATTTTTCCGTTTACGAGAACGTGCACGAAATCCGGTTTCATGTAACTTAATATCCTGTTGTAGTGCGTTATTACTAGCATGCCTAATTTCTGTTCTTCGAATATACGGTTTATGCTCGCTGCAACCACGCGTATTGCGTCAACATCCAAACCCGAATCAGGCTCGTCTAAAAGGGCTATTTTAGGCTTCAATACCTGCATCTGCAATATCTCCGCCTTCTTTTTCTCCCCTCCGGAGAATCCATGATTCAAAGATCTGCCAACTATCCCGTTAGGCATCTTTAACGTGCTTGCAGTTTCGTTGACCTCTTTCATGAATTGCGCTATATCCACGTCTTTCTTCTCGCTTTTTCTCTTCACGTTGTGCAGGAAATTCAGAAAGCCTACGCCTTCTACCTCCACAGGATTTTGGAACTGCAGGAACAAGCCCAATTCCGCCCTCTTGTCTGTCGTAAGGCCCAGTATGCTTTTTCCGTCAACAAGGATGTCGCCAGAATCGATCTTGAGCTTCGGATATCCCATTATCGCCTTGGCAAGCGTGCTTTTCCCGGAGCCATTTGGCCCCATTATCACGTGAAACTCGCCCTGCTTTATCGTGAGGTTTATCCCTTTCAGTATCTCCTTGTTTGCTATGCTTGCCCTTAATTCCTTGATCTGGATTTCCATAATCATCATCTATACTTGTAATGCTCGAGAAGAGCATCGTCTGCGGAACGCATCGCATTCGCGTTCCATATCCCGTGCAGTGTAGCCTTCGGGGTTGTAGCAACGTCTTTGGTAAGCATCTTCTCCCTTATCACGCCTTCTCCAAGCTGCATTGCCATGGTGTTTTCTATCTGGCTTATCGTACTGCCGAAGAAACCGCTTACTACGAGCGTCTTCGCATCCTCATTGCTCAATCCTCTTGACGTAAGATAGAACAGCAGCTCGCTGTCTATTGGCATTGTAGCTGAGGAATGGGTTGCCTTCACGTTGTTGTTGCTTATTCCCATGCCAGGTATTGTTTCAATCCTTGCGGTTTTGTCGAGCAATATCCCCCGTTCGCTCACGTATGATTTGGAGTTCTCTGCATGCTCGCCTATTTCAGCAAAACCCTTCAATATGCACAGCGATTCGTCCATCAACGCCGCTTTCGAAGTTAGAAAAGTTTCCGTATGTTCCGCATTGTTAATTATTTTCGTGGTTATGTCGAATTTCTGCGACCCTGAACCCAGTATTAACTCGTTGCTGTTGCATCTCGCCGCGTTGCCGCTTGCGTTTATCTCGGTCTTCGCCCTAAGGACTTTTCCTCCAGAATGGATTGCGTTGAACTTCAGGGAGCTGTTTGCCGCGCATTCTATTTTCGAATACGAAACCGCACTGCACATGCCGCACTGGTTGTTTATTAGATTGACCTCTACGCTAGAATACGGCTCGAGATATATCTCGTTCAATATGCTATTCAAAGTAGCAGAATCCTGCATCGAAGTAGAATAGATGAGCACGTTAAGGGATGAATCGCGTCGAACGTTGATCTTTACCCTTGCATTCAAAATCTCATTTGTGCTGAACGCGAGAATGTTGCAATTCTGATTCGTACCCTGCGGCACTTCTATGCTTAGCAATTTCCCCGGGGTGGAGCTTGAGAACGCGATTGCCTTGTCTTCGCTCCTTCCGTACATGCCCTCATATTCCTTTAGCTCTTCTATTTTTGCGATGCCTGATTTTCGTATTTCCTCATGCGTTGGCGACATGACCACATCGAACGAAACGTTGGCTCCTTTTTCCAGTTCTTTTGCGAATGCGACAGGATCCTGAACGCTCTGCGTCGCGTTATCTTTCCCGAAATTCTCGAAGTCTATCTTGATGAACCTCCTTTTGTAAAGCTCGTTTTGTTCTTCTGGGGCTTCTTCAAGGATGGTTTTAACGTAATCTACTTTTTCCTGCATATCAACCCACCGAATTTGACATATCGAGATTTATCAGGCGTTTCAGCTCAAGGGAATATTCCATTGGCAGAACGTCTGCAAGCGGTTTTATGAATCCCAAAACTATTGTGGTTATTGCCTCTTCCTCGCTCATTCCTCTCGACATCAGATAAAACAACTCGTCTTCTCCTATCTTGCCGACGCTCGCCTCGTGGCTTATTTCGGCATCGTCTGCCCTTACCTCCATGTACGGATATGTGTTGGTCTTCGCATTCTCGTCAAGCAGAAGGGCGTCGCACCTTACCGTAGATTTTGAACCTGTTGCGCTTCTGTCGATGTGCAGCAATCCCCTGTAACTCGTTACTCCGGTTCCCTTCGAAACGCTTTTCGAGATTATCTTAGAACTCGTGTCTGGCGCAAGATGGTATATCTTGCCACCGCTATCCTGCATCTGTCCGTCAGACGCCACCGCTATCGATATCACCTCTCCTTTTGCGCCGCGCTCCTTCAAGAACACAGAAGGATACTTCATGTTCAGCTTGCTGCCCAGATTCCCGTCAATCCATTCAACGTGGGCATTCTCATAAGCGTACGCGCGCTGCGTCACAAGATTGTAAACGTTCTTCGACCAATTCTGAATGGTTACATAGCGCACGTGGGCATTCTTGTGCGCTATTATCTCCACTACTGCCGCATGCAATGATGAGCTTATGTATACGGGAGCAGTGCATCCTTCCAAATATGTAACGTCGCTGTCTTCATCCGCCACTATCAGAGTTCTCTCGAACTGCCCGGATTTCTCCGCGTTCAT
Source organism: Microcaldota archaeon (assembly GCA_021789155.1). GTDB lineage: Archaea > Micrarchaeota > Micrarchaeia > Micrarchaeales > CABMGC01 > JAJYJW01. The sequence continues at coordinate 6,282 of JAJYJW010000017.1, read as the reverse complement.
CCTGAAATATGCCTGCAATGGCATCTTGAGCTTTACTCCCTTCGGAACGTAAATGAATGAACCGCCGCTCCATGTCGCGGTGTTCAACGCAGCATACTTGTTGTCGCTTGGGGGTATCACAGTTCCGAAATACTTCTTCACGAGCTCCGGGTACTTTTTCACCGCAGTATCAGTATCTGTGAATATGACCCCCTGCGATTCGAGCTCCTTGTGGATGTGGCCGTATACTACCTCGGAATCGTATTGCGCTTCAGCTCCAGCGAAGAACTTCTTTTCGCTTTCCGGAATGCCTAGCTTATCGAACGTGTCGCGTATTTCCTTAGGAACATCATCCCAGTTCATCTGCTTTTTGTCAGTCGGCTTGACGTAGTAGTAGATATCGTCATAGTCTATCTTACTCAGATCCCCGCCCCAAGTCGGAACCGGCTTGTCCTTGAACAACTTGTATCCCAATAGCCTTTTTTCGAGCATCCATTCGGGCTCTCCCTTCATGCTAGATATCTCCTTTACAACGTCCTCGCTTATCCCCTTCCTTGCCTTGTATTGATAGTTTATGTCATCTGAAAATCCGTACTGTTCCTTGTAATTGGAATCGCGCTCCGTTACTACACTTTCTGCACTATCGCTCATCAAAAATCCATATCTTATTTGTTAGCGAAAGGTTATAGAAACTTCACGGAATAGAGTATAAACGCGTAAAATGCGCAAAGCACTACTTAGGGCTTCTTGGGCAAGGCATTTATTAATTGCTGGTAATGTAATACCAAGATTTTATGATAAGGCAAGCAGACTTGACAACAGGCTTTAGGACTTTGCTTTCTTTGTTTACGATATATCTGATAGTCATCAAGTACAACGCTTACATCACCGCATTCCTCATAATCGTAGCATTCGTTCTCGATGGACTTGACGGAGTATTGGCTAGAAGGCAGAAAAAGCAGGGCATCGAACCCTCGAAGTTCGGACCAAGGCTCGACGTCGCCGGGGACAGGATAGCGGAATACTCATACTGGATAATATTCTCGTTCCTTGGAGTGATACCTCTGTTCCTCCTGTTCATAGTGATGATAAGGCATTCGATAGCAGATGCTTTCATGGGCGCAAAGGGTACGTCATCGAAGCTCAAGACCAAATTCGCGCAGATAGTCTATGCATCAAAGATAGGAAGAGGCGGAGTGAACCTGCTGAAGGTGGTAACCTTCTCGTATCTCGCGTTGGTATACATAGCTGGATATCCTTCTAACATAGGGCTTGGCTTGTCGTACTTGCTAGTTATCTACATACTGCTAAGAGGAGCAGCAGAAGTGTATGAAAACATGATAGAATAGATTTTCTATCATGTCCATTGATTAACGTACGTATACGCAATGTTTATTAAAGCGCGCAATGCAATCCCTATTGAATTGGTGAATCTATGAAAATGAACAAAGGTGCAGGAAGCAAAGTGCTTATTGCTTGCATAGATGGGGCGCAGTGTCCAAGAGCTATGATTGCGTCAACGAGCATGAAGATCAGGGACGATTACAAAGGCAGCATAAAGAACAACAAACGCAACATCGCTGCTCTTTTCAAGGCGTAAGTCAGTTTATATTTATTTTATTTCCTTCTATTTTTTTATTCATCCCCGAATTTGCCCGAGAGCGAAGCATGGCTGTCGAAAATCTTCTCCAGCCTTTTCACTCTTGGCATCAGCTTTGCCCTTTCAAGCATCTTGTAGTGCGATGAATATTTCATGTCGAAGTCCCTTATTCCAAGGTTGCCGTTTATCGTGGAAGTCATCTGATAGTATTTTACGTTTATGCCCTTCACGTTGTTGTAGAGGAAGTTGATGAATGAATCAAGGTCGGTGTTGTTCGCGAAAGACATTATCGCCACTATCCCGTTAGGATGGTCGAAATACGACAAGTACAGATATTCTGTGTGCTTTCCGTTAGAATCAGAATCCGTGACCATCTTCATGAACAGTTTTTCCCTTGTTTCGGACCAACCCAACTGGTCTATTATCTCCATTATGACAAGGGCGTTGATGTTGTTAGTAGGTTTGGTCTCGTAATAGCTCACTCTAGTCAGGAGATTCGTGCGCGTAAGGCGTTCCATGCCGTATACCAGCGTTTCCGGCTTTGTTTTCATGGTAGTCGCTATCTTCTTTATCGACTGCCTTCCATCGTCGGTCAAACCTAGAAGAATCTGCTTGTACGTTTCCGAGATTTGGAACCTTTCCACGGCCTCCCTCTTTATAGGGAAGAAACCTAGTTCGTTCCTCACTCTGTTTACCGAGCAGTGCTTGGTGTATTTTCCAAGCGCGGTTCCGAATCTCCTAAGAAAAACGTCAAGCTCTCTGTAGTCCCTTGCCAGCACGAAAAGCATTATGTCGTATTCTCCCTTGAGCCTGCATGCGTACTGCACCAATGGCAGATACTCTTTCGATATTTTATAGTGCTGTACCTTAGACTCCTTCATCAGACTTTCAGGAACCCCGGGGTTGTTTATGTAGCTGTTGATTTCCTCGTCTGTAGGCATGCCGTTTATGAATTTGTAAAACACCATGTACTCCTGAAAGCCGAACTCCTCGAGTTTTTCCAATGCCTCTTCCTTGAGCTCCTTCTTCGTGGATTTGTGGGAGCTCATCTTCAAGAACTCGTATTTCCATATCTCGTTTATGTTTATCTCGGGAACGAATACCAAGCCGTATTGCTCCTTTACCTCTAGGAAAAGATTGTACGCAGTTATCTTGCTAACGCCGAGAAGATCTCCCAGACGTTGAAAACTCATCCTTCCATCAATGCTCAATAAGCGCATTATGCCCTGCTTTAATTTCTCCCTGTCTTCTTTGACTATTGTCTTTGGCATGCACCGACCCTACACAGAGTCTATACAAATAAAGTATATAAATTACACGCCTAAGGAATCAGGGGGTAATCCTGTTCCTGTCTCTTGGAAACAGCGAGCATTCCCTTATGTTCTGCGCGTTGCATAGCTTCATCGCGAACCTCTCCAACCCTATGCTCCATCCCGCATGAGGCGGTGCACCCAACTTGAATGCGTTTATGTACGATTCGAAGTTGCTCGGGTTCATCCCGCGCTTTTCCAATGCTTCTACAAGCAATTCCGGCTTGTGTATACGCTGCGCGCCGCTGCATATTTCCATGCCCTTGTACAAGAGGTCGAAGCTGTTGCATACTTCGGGATCCTTGCTGTTCGGCATGCTGTAGAACGCGCGCACCATTGTCGGATATTCCTTCACGATCAGGACATCGCCGAATATCTTGCCTAGCATGGCCTCGCTTTCCCTGTTGAAGTCTTCGCCGAATTCCATGTGTATGCCGTTCGCGTCTAGCTTCTTCAGTGCGCTTTTGTATGATATTACCACGGGCTTTGCCTCTACCTTTCCGACCCCAAGCTTCTCGAGATCCGCTGCGTTCTTCTTGTCAACCTCTTTCGTTACGGTTGCGACTACTTTTTTCAGCACTGATATGGCATCGTCATGGTCTGCGAATCCCATCTCTATATCCATCTGCGTTATCTCGGTAAGATGATAAACAGTATTGGATTTCTCGGCTCTGAACACCGGCGTCACCATGAATACCTTGTCCAACCCGCCTATAACCGCAAGCTGCTTGTAAAGCTGCGGGGACTGGGCGAGGAATGCCTCCTTTTCGAAATACACTACAGGGAATATTTCCGCTCCGCCTTCTGTGGCCTCTCCGACTATGCACGGCGTTCGTATCTCCTGGAATTCGGATTTCACCAGCGTATTCCTGAACGTATTGAGTATGGTTGATTCTATGTTGAATATTGCAGTAGTCGGAACGCGCCTGAGATCCACGTATCTGAAGTTGAGCCTCGTGTCTATTTCCGCTGGAACCATGCCGGTGACGTCGAAAGGCATCTGCTCTCTCAACGGGTTAAGGTTCTCTATGCTGCTCAGCGCTATCTCGAAGCCCCTCTTCGCAGCCTCGCTCTTCTTCACTTTCCCCTTTATCAAAACAACGCTATCCTTTGGAAGAACGCAGCTTTTCATAACCTCTTCTGTGCACTCGCCGTTCTTCGCGACCACTTGCGTTATCCCGGTCTTGTCCCTTACCTGCAGGAACACTATCTTGCCTATGTCGCGTATCTCGTGCAACCACCCTGCTATTGCAACTTCCTTGCCTTCCATCTCTGGAGTAATCTCACTCGCATAATGAGAACGCATCATTAGAAAACCTCATTTACATTGACATTGAAGAATTAAAATGCTGCTGTATGAAAAAACTGACTAAATAAAAAAAGAAAAAGAAGAAAAAGAAGAGAACTTACCTCGACAGAGGTATTTGTATTGTGCTCACTTTCGATTTGGTCCCATCTTCATTTGTTATCTCTTCGGAACCAGTGGTTATGCTCCCCTTCTTGGCGTAGTTTATGAATCTGCTTAATGCTATTTCCGCGACGTCTACCGCAGTTCTTATGGCATTCCCTCTTGCCTTTATCGTTACCGCCTTTGCCCCGTTATTGAACTGAGTAACCACCGCAAGCACATAGTTCATGGAAGGCTTTTTCCCTATGTACACAACGTTCTCTGCTCCCTGTTGTCCTTGTACCTCCTCTTGCCCAGTCATATCTGTTTGTTGTTCTGCCATATTTCCACCTTGAAGCATGCTGTATACTTTATAGGTAATTGCTTGCTACATATATAAAAGACTTTTGAGGTTTATATCTAGTGCCCGATTTTATATTGAAGCTTGGTTAGATGCGCGCGAACATAAGAAAGAACATAATATTCGAGAACGAGTTCAGGGAGCTTCTGCTTGCTGACCTTGCGCTTACCGTGGCATTCTCCCTTGTTATACTCGGGGGAGCGCCGGGCGCGATGCGCAACCTAGTGGTGCTGCTTTACCTTATCCCGATTACGTTCATTTCGGTATCATTGACTTTCATAACGCATGAGCTCATGCACAAATTCGTCGCGCAGAGATTCGGGGCGATAGCAGCATTCAAATCGTCTTACAACGGCTTGATGATAACCCTTCTAAGCGGTTTCTTCGGCTTCCTAGTGGGAATACCCGGCGCTACGGTCATATATACGGATAATTTCACTCAGAAGGAGGAGGCGTACGTTTCGCTCGCTGGCCCACTTACGAACTTCGCGATATTCCTGATTTTCTTCATACTCGGAAACGTTTTGTACCCGCGATTCCTATCGCAAGTGACGACAACATTCTCCCCGGAACTCATTCTCTACAACGGCTACATACAGAATGCGATAAACCTTGTCCTTTACACGAGCATACTTCTCGCGTTCTTCAACATGCTGCCGATATATCCTCTTGACGGAAGCAAGGTCTACAGGTGGAACAAGCTCGTCTATTTCGCAACGATTGGCGTGATATTCCTATTGTTCGGGACCATATTGCCGATGGGCGCGATACTCGCCGGAATGGTGTTCATGCTGATATTCGCGCTTATACTCTCTGCAGTATACAGAAGCGTAATATTCTGATCAGCCGCCTCCGCTTGTGTATTCGCGCATCAGTCTATCGAAGATCGCGTAGAATGCAAGTATTGCGCCTATAGACAAACCTATTAGTTTCGCAGCCCCAAGCGCGTCCGCAGTTCCCAGCAATACCTCTGCCGGATAGTAATAAGCAAGCGCAAACGGCACGATAAACGTGAACACGAATTTGCCCGCTTCTCCGAAAACGCTTATCGGATAATTGCCTATGTTGCCGGACATGTCTAGCAGCTTCGACGCGAACTTCGCACCTTTAAGCAGATGATAGCTTGCGAGCGTTATGGCCAGTCCGAATGAGATGACTGCAAGCGTACCGAATGCAAAAACAAGTACTGAAAGCAATAACGATCCTGCGGTAAATTGAAGGTAAGGCATTGAAAGCGCGAATAAAACGAATGCGCTCAGTATTGCTCCGAACGCAATTGGTGCGGGAGTTGGGGCTGCTACCGCGGTTAACTTCGCATGAGGCCTTATCAGCATGACGTCTATGCTTCCAGTGAGCATTCGACGCACTATGTTGCTAGGTATTACGAAAAGCTCTACTATACCTCCGAGAAGCGTGGCGCTTGCCGCAAGGAACAGCAGCTGGTAATACGTCCATCCGGCTATGCCTGATGATACGTGGTATATTATGCTTATGGTTATGAACGACATTATTGCGGGCATTATCTCAAGAACCACCCAGAATAAAGCTTGCATTCTGTATGTCATGAAGCTCTTTGTACTTAGCCAGCAGAGAATTGCAATGTACTTCATCTCTTCCGCGAGCTCGCGTAGCATGTCTAAGATCG
>JAJYJW010000030.1 GCA_021789155.1 Microcaldota archaeon | reverse complement strand
CTGTACAACTGGTTGACCTGCGCTGTTTATTACTGGTATATTGCTTATACTAACTGGACCTGCGGCTACTAATCCTATAGCCAGACTGGCCGCGATTGCGGCGATTCTCTTCGCGTTTAGACTTTTCATTCCAATACCTAAATGTGCTATATACGGTATACTCCCTATTCAATGTTTTTAAATGTTTCTCCATTTCTCATTCTCAGAGCATTCAGCAAAACCTTATTAAAAACGAATGAGAATTAAGCACGTGGTTGTATGGCAGAACCCATAAAACTCAGTGATGTTGCAAACACTTACGTGCAGGACATAGATTCCACGCTCATACCAGAATTCAGCATAGGATTGGCGCAGATATTCAACGATACGGATACGATAACTAAGAAGCAGGATGGCGCAGAGCTGCTTGACAAGGTTGCTGATGCGGTAGACGCATATTTCAAGAAGAAAAGCGAGGAGCTTGCGGATGAAAAGGCAAAGCTTGAGAAGAGCCTTACATCATTAGACGCATTATACAAAACCACAACTGATGCCATAAAGAAAGAGTGCGCAGCTTCTGGCATAGGCTTCCTTACCCCTTCCTTCATAGCACGAGATAGGAACAGGGAGGAAGACCTTAACATAAGCGAATATTCTGACGAAGTGGCAAAACTAGTGAAAAGGCTGGCATCGAAATCGGATTATGTGGCAGACTTGTCAGACGAGTACGATGGCTACAAGATAGGCAGCTGGTATTTCTCTGGCGAAAAGAGCTATCTGGTATCTGCGCCTACGCCAACGAGCCCGATAATAGATATAGCGATGGCTGCAAACGAGATTGGCTTCCAATTAGATCTTCTTGCGGCTTCGATGCCAGGTTGAGAAATAATGGCCAAGCGCTTGCTATTCATAACTGGAACGCCGGCAACTGGAAAGAGCACGCTAGCTGAAAAGCTGGTCAAGGAATACGGCAATGCGTCTCTCTACAATCTTAACGCACTCGTATTAAAGCACAAGCTGTTCTTGGGCAAAGACTCTGAAGACGGTGCGGTTATAGCGAACATACGCAAGCTTAAAACTCTGGTAAAGGATATTTTCAGAAAGGACAAAGCAGATTTGGTAATAATAGAAGGCCATCTCCTATGCGAATTGAAGATGAAGGTATACACTTTGGTTCTGAGAGAGCACCTTCCCATAATCCTCAAAAGGCTTAAAAAACGCAAATATTCTACTAGCAAGATACGCGATAACGTGGTAAGCGAGGCTCTGGATTACTGCGGCATAACCGCGGACAACAACGGACAGAACGTGCATGAGCTGATAAGCTCCGAAATACGCTCGGCGCGCAAGCTCATGCTGCAAATAGAAAGGGGAAGACTAAAGAACGAGAAAATAAGCCTTGCGAACGAATTCGTGACCCTCATGAAAAGCAAAAGCAACAGGAAATATGCAATATGATCAAATCTCCAATGCTACCCTTATCGATTCGTAAACGTTCTTCTCTATGTTTTTAGGCAGTTTATTGTGGAACAATTTTCCTCTGACGAATGTTATGTCCTTCCTTTTTTTCAGCAATGTTCCATTGACCAATGAACGCAGCATCTGCTCAAAGTTTACGTATCTATTCTTGTCTATAACGTATGTTGTTGTCTTTATCACGAGCTTTCCGATAGCCCTAGGGTGCGCATTGAAGAATGAAAACGCGTGTTTTTTGCCTGCGAAGACATCTGGACCTTTTATCAGCCGCGTCTTGAGGATTACGTTCGGGGCGATATAGGTAAGTATTCCCTTGCCTCCGCTAATGCAAGATGTGCTTAAGTATATTGGGAAACCCTGCTTTGCCGCATCAGCCTCTATGATTTTTGCTGCTTTGTCTAATTGCGGCCATATTACATCTTCGCTCTTATCAGGAACGTTGAGCATTACACAATACAGATCCATGCCCATCGTCTTGAGCAGACTGGACAATGCGCTGCCCGCTCTCGCTGAACTGAACTTAGGGCCTTGGAACAATTCAATGCTTTGCTTTTCAACGAAGCGCCTCGCTATCAAAGCAAGCTTCGCCACTGATTCTTCCGATACTCCTGCGGCTGCGTTCCTTGAGGGATCGACCGGATCTATGACCACGAAGCGCGATGAGAATTTTCTGAATATTGAATCATCTTTGCTTATGGTCCTGTCCTTTGGATACAAACATATAGGAAGCTGGATCGTGGAGAATTCTTCCATGAGCTTGACCAGAGAGCCGAACTGCTGGATGAGTATTTCGCAGAGGTAGCCGGAGAAGCCCTTGGTCTTTACTTCTGCACCGTATATTCCATGAACCCTAAGCAGGTATTTCAAAATCCTTACCTCGTCTTTTTGTCCTTCGGTTAGATGTGCGTTTATGAATCTCGAATGCAGCGGCGTTCTATCCACAGAAGTTGCGAGATTTTCTATGTTCGCTATCTTGTACGCTGGCACTACGTCTACCTTCATGTTGAAGTTCTCGAGATAAACCCTGGCATATGGATGCTCTGCGTATTTAACCTCGAATTTGCCATTTGTGCCTTTAACAAGACCTTTCGCTGCACGCATCGCCATGTCCTCCATTTTCTTCTTGCTTATTCTCGAATCGAAAAGGAGGAATATGTCTATGTCGGAATTACCCACTAAGTTCGTTCCCCTAGATAGCGATCCCACCATTACCAGCTCGACGTTGCTTGGAACCAACCTCTTCAGCTTCTCTATCACTACGTTGGAATTTGCTATATTTCTAAGGGTCTCCTCTGCACTAGGTTTTATGATGGAGAGAACCTCCGCGTATATTCTTTTCAGTTTTTTTGGGTTTATCGCCATCTAATTACTTTTCATTTGCATTCTTCTTCGAACTCTGCTTACCTTGCTTTTTCACTGTTTCCTGTATTCCGGTTACTCCATATGGCATAGGTATGCTGAAGCCCTTTGTTTCGGTAGGAACGAACACCATGAGGTTCTTGCCGCTCAGGCTTATTTCGTACATCATGTTAAGCGCACGGAGTTGCATTGCATACGGATCGCGCTCGTACTTCTGCGCCGCTTCGAGCATTTTATCAGCAGCAAGAGATTCGCTTTCTGCGAGTATGACTCTCGCTTGCTTTTCCCTGTCGGAAGTCGCAACCCTTGCCATTGCAGTCTGCAAATCAGTCGGTATCGTAACGTCGCGTATCTCTACGGATATTGCCTTTATTCCCCACTCCTTTACTCTCTCTTCTATAAGCTGTTGAATGTCTTCTCCTATTATGTCCCTACCTGCAAGCACGGTGCTAAGCTCATTCTTACCTATTATGTCCCTCATTGCAGTTTGCGATGCAAGAAGTATCGAATTGTAATATGATTGCACGGTGAGAACCGCGCTTTCCGAATCCACTACTTGCCAGAAGAGTATTGCTTCTACGTCTACTGGCACGTTGTCCTTTGTGAGGGTTTTCTCCGCTTTGAATGGAGTGGTGATTACTCTTGTGTCTATAGTCATAGGGGTTGAATCGATTATCGGGATAACAAACGCGAGTCCTGGCCCTATTATTCCTTCGTATTTGCCAAGTCTGAGCACAGGCATGCGATCCCATTGTGCTATGACTCTGATGCTGAGTATGAATACTATTACCGCGACCACTACTGCGTTTATGGCCAATGCTAGTATGCCTCCTCCGCCTAAGATAACGGAAAGTATTGAAACCACTAGAATTATCGCGATATCGATAAGAAATGAATTCGTGCTCTTTGAATCCGCATTCGCCATGTAATCAAGAACTTATTACATAGCATTTCTTTAAATCTTTTGAAGAGTCACAAGTGCTATAGCTCAATAGATACCTCTAAAAATGCTCCAAAGAAATAGATACACATGGGCTCTTGGCGCAGCAGCAGCGCGTTCCGTTCGCAACGGAAAGGTCGCGGGTGCGAATCCCGCAGAGTCCAAATTTTTTTCAAGCAGGAATTCCGGCGTCAAATCCGACAGCGGGTCTGGGTGCGATGGCGATTTGAAAGCCGAGAATTCTAAAGCCTTTGGGTGCGGTAACAGTCCGACATTCGCATACAAAGAGTTAAAAGCAGAGTTAAATCGTTCTCTGCCTTCTTTGCCAAAACACCATCTCGTAGAAGTACGAAAGATGGTGATGCAGCAGTTCAGGAGACGCTTCCAGCGTAGCCGAATACCTAAGTATGGCTCCCTGAACAAAGGGTTTACTGAACAAGAACTCATCAAGTTCTTCAAGGTAATAGATAACGAGAAATTCAGATTATTATTCTCGTATCAGTCTCAGCTTGGCCTCCGCATAGGCGAAGCCGTCCGTATAAGCGTGAAGGACATAAAGTTCGAGAGCAGGGAGCTAGTGGTCAAGACAGAGAAGGCCATGACTCTGGATACCTTGCTAATTCCCGCTCCG
>JAJYJW010000016.1 GCA_021789155.1 Microcaldota archaeon | reverse complement strand
CCAATGCGCTCACGAAAGAGGTATTGAGCGAGGCTGAAAGCAAGAAGGTATCGTCAAGGGACAAAGACAACTCGGTCATAGTCAATCTGGAAGAGGACAAACTGGGAATCGCATTGCTAGTGAAATCCGATGGGGCTTCGCTCTACATGACGAGAGACCTCGCAGCTGCAAAATACCGCTGGGAGCATTACAGGTTTTTGAAGAACATCTACGTTGTCGGTGCGGATCAGGAATTGTACTTCAAACAGCTGTTCAACGTTCTCAAACGTTTGGGCAATGAATGGGTTGATAGGTGCTACCACGTCAAGTTCGGGATGATACTCTCAGTAGATGGCGGCAAGATGTCAACTAGAAAGGGCAAGGTGATATTCCTTGAAGACGTTCTAAACAAGGCAGTAGAGGAAGTGGAAAGCATAATGCGCGCGAAGAATCCCGATATGCCTAGCGATGAGATGAAGAGGATAGCGAGAAGCGTGGGCATCGGCGCGATAAAATTCGCGGATTTGCACGAGGACAGGAAGCGCGCGATAAAATTCGATTGGGATCACATGTTCGATGCGGAAGGCGATACCGGTCCATACATACAATACGCATTCGCCAGAACCTCAAAAATACTTTCGAAATCCGGCACTGAAATTTCGGCAGAACGCGCAACACCTTCGCATGCTGATGAAATAGGCTTGGCATACGAGATTGCGAAGTTTCCGGATGTGATAATCGCCGCAGCGGACAAATTCGAGATAAATGCAATAACCAACTATCTTCTAGTGCTTTGCCATTCGTTTTCTAGATTCTACGAATCGTGTCCAATAATCAACGCGGAAAACGAGAATAGCAAGGCTTTGAGGCTTGCACTAACAAAAGCAACGCGAAACATACTCAAGAACGGATTATACCTTCTTGGAATGGACGCGTTGGACAATATGTAAAAACAAAAGGAAGAGAAGAAGACCAGAGCTGCATAATGCAGCCCACTATTAACCTCCTATTTTGAACATCTTAGTTCCGCAAGTGGAACACAATCCCGATGTTGCCTTCTTCCCGTTCTTCATGCTAACTTCCTTAGCATCCTTCATCTCTCTTTTTTGTTTACACTTTACACAATACGCTTCCGTGGTATCACCAAGTATGAGCTATGTTATTCAGGATATAAAAACACGACTATGGATGGGATAACGTTTAAATTCGTATCTGATATGCGATACTAATAATTACGTATCTACAGAAAGATTAAATGTGATTAAATGGACGCAATGGACATGCTAAAAGAAACCAGGAAGACGTGGAAGCTGACGAAGCCGGAGAAGTACGACAACGAGGATATAGAAATGGTATACACCGCGCTCGCTTTAGGTGGCGAAGCCGGAGAATTGCAGAACAAGGTAAAGAAGCATTTCAGGCACAAGTACTACACAACTGCACACGCAAGCGATTCCATAATAAACGAGGTTGGCGAGGAGATAGCAGACATTCTCTACTACACCTTCAGGCTCGCAGACCTGCTTAATTTGGATCCGTCTGACGTATTCTCGAAGAAGATGGAAGAGAACCACAGAAGGTACAACGAATCGGCGCAGAAATGAATGCTGCGCTGAAATTAGGAACCCTTTAATAATAATTCGCTACAATTCATAATGCGATTCATGGGCCTGTAACTCAGCTTGGCCAGAGTGGAAGGCTTTTAACCTTTAAGTCGTGGGTTCAAATCCCACCAGGCCCAAGTGATTCTAATCTTTAGGCATGGGCAAAGCAGGTTGGACCTTGCAGATGAATATTTAGCTTTCATACTCGATTGATCAATGGTGATGCGATGCGAAAAGTGTTCTTGTTCATGATGACTTCGCTTGACGGTTTCTTTGAAGGGCCAAATCACGAGCTTGATTGGCACAACGTAGATAAGGAATTCGTCGATTTCGCAATAAACCAACTGAAGGAGATCGATGCTATACTTTTCGGAAGGGTGACGTATCAGATGATGGCGGGGTTTTGGCCTACAAAGGAGGCAAAAAGCAGTGATCCCGTAACCGCCGGATTTATGAACAAATTGCCTAAGTTCGTGTTCTCCAGAACGTTGAATTCGGCAGAATGGAACAATACCACCCTAGTAAGCGGCGATGCCGCGGAGAAAGTGAGAGAACTGAAATCCGAGAATGGGAAGAGCATAGCAATATTCGGGAGTTCCGACCTCACGGTGTCGCTTATAGAGAATGGCTTGGTTGACGAAATAAGGATAATGGTAAATCCAATGGTTCTCGGAAGGGGCAAGCAGCTATTCAAAGGCATAAGCAACAGGATGAAGTTCGCATTGGTCTCAGCAAAAACATTCAACTCGGGCAACGTCCTCCTGTGCTACAAGCCAATGCAGTGATCGGTCATATCTTTCCTACAAGATCCGCTCCTGGCGTGAGCGTTTTGTTTCCTGGTTCCCAATTGACCGGGCATACCTCATTAGGATGTTCTCTTGTGTATATCGCAGCCTTAAGCTTCCTCAGCGTTTCAGCAATGTTCCTCCCTATGCTGTTGTCGTGCATTTCTATAGTTTTTACCACGCCGTCAGGATCAATTATGAACGTGCCTCTGAGAGAAAGGCCATCTTCTTCTAAGTAAGTGCCGAACTCCCTGCACATTTTTCCGGAAGGGTCAGCCAACATCGGGAACTGTATCTTGCGTATAGCTGGCGATGTATCGTGCCATGCTTTGTGCGAATATTCGGTGTCTGTGCTTATGCTCATCACTTCCGCGTTCAGTTTCGTGAATTCCTCGTAATGCTTCGCAGCGTCTTCTAATTCCGTAGGGCATACGAAAGAGAAATCCGCAGGATAGAATATCAGGACAGACCACTTTCCAGAGAAATCATGTAGATTAACTTCTTTTATCTCATCGTTTATCAGAGCCTTTAATTTGAAATCTGGAACCTTTTCTCCTATCTTCACCATATCATCACTAGCACCACATTTGGCATCAAAGATATATACCTCTTTGCAATGTCTGCCCTCTTATTACGCTATTTTTCCGGAAAATTTTTAATTATGTCGATAACCGGTTCGTTGTCAATGTATTTTGACAGCACTTCTTTTAACATGGCAAACCGCCATTCTTGTATTAGGGGTTCTTTATTCATCCCTGCTGCTGACCATATTACCCTCCCTATCATAAAATCGTCTAAATGCTTTGATGGTGCAGGCAGCTTGTTCTTCTCATATATCCCGTCTATAACTCTCATATATTCGTTGATTTGCGATTCATTTGGTTGATAACTCCGGTATAACTCGTATCTTTTTGACTTTGGGAAAAGGAATATGTGCAGTATGCATGTTGCCAGATCGTATCCTGCATAGCCATTGAATGCGTTTTCAAAATCTATTACGCCATTTTGCATAATATTTGAGGGGTTTAAATCTCCGTGCGTAAATAGAATAGGAAAAGCGGCTAGACGGTCTTCTACCTTGCCAAGAGCAATATCTATTTTTCCTGCAATTGAAGGCAACTCTCGCTTTAGCGTGTCTGCATATATCCCGTCATAAAAATTCTTCTTGATGTTTATTCTAGTGGTAGATAATTGCGCATTTGCGAACTTCCCAATTATCTTTAAAAAGCCGGTAAAACTACGGGTCGTTATCTGCCCCCCTTCTGTAAAATCGCGCGAGAATATTTCCGTGAAGCTGTGCTCTCCTATAGATTCCTCAATATAAAAAACGTTATCTCCGATAGTTCCATGCTCTAGAATTTCGGGCACGGGCACGCCTGCCTTTAGGAGGTCTTTTTGCAATGAAATTTCACCTGTTATTAATTCAGGTTTTCCTAGCCTTAGGAAAGAATTATTGCTTTTGTATATCGATACCGGTGCTACCGCTCTTGTTTTTACCAATTTGAAATTTTCTCCATTAACTGATAGGGTATCGGGTATGCTCATGAACTCATTGTCACGCAGTCTTGAACTTCTTCATCCTTATCATGGATATGTCATCGCTAACGTAGAGCACCACTCCGAATATGAGTATTGTGGTGTAAACCGCGAATACGGTCAGTGCATATGAGTAGATCGTGTTCTGCGGATTCATCATTGCGCTCGCTATCAATTGCGATGTGAGGTTTGACGAGTAGCTGGAAAGAAGTATGCTGCCTATTGCGGATAGTAGCACTATTATCCCGAACACTATCATCAGGCTTTTGGTCTGCGAATATACTTCTACAAGCGAATCCTTCCACTTTCCGATGTTCTTTATGCTGCTTCCAAGATCGTATAGATCCGTAAACTGCATTTCGGACAGGAACAGAAGCACTGTTACCGTTATGATGAGCGTATTATCCAGAGTGTTAATTATCCCGCTGGAATAGATTGCGTTGACGCTCTGCGGAACCAATTCAAGTAGCGTCGCAACCAGGGTAAAAGCATACACGAACTTGAAATCCTTGAGTTCTATTCTGGTCAGCTTCCTGCGTATGTAAGTCACGTAGAGTACTGGCGCGTATATTACGTAAACCAATGCCAAAGGCAGGAATAATAGCGAAGTGCTCCAGCCGAATACTATAGCTATCGGTACCAATAGCCCCAAGTAAAAAGGCAATAAGGAAGTCCTGTATACAAGTCTGCTGAACGGAACGTGCATATTACATCTGCTTAAACAACATATTTAAACCAATGCCGAAAAGGGTTTGACATTAAACCTATTAATGCAACGCACGGAATAATCTCATGGAGAATATCCGAATACTGGAAATAATATTGCTGCTTCTGGTGCTGGTTATTGCGTATTTCAAGATGTCGTCAAACTCAACGAGCATAATACCCTTCAATAATCAAGGATCTTCAAGCAATGCAAACTCAAACAAGACGTACACGCAAAACGCTACGTTAGAACCGGCTAAAATATCGCACGGTACGACCCTAACCCCCCAGGGATTTATCGGCAGTAATTTCACCTCGTTTTTCACATTCGCTAAGACAGCAGGCAATACCGTTTCTTGGGCAGGCTCTTGGCTTCAGCTCAATTCCAGTTTGTCAACTCCGCAAGTGGTAGAACAGCTCTCAAGCACTTATGGCTATACTCCGGTAATAGAGGCGCAGTTCTTCACCCAAAGCACCGGAGAACTCCTACTTCCGCTTAACGCAAGCAACGAGGAAGCGTATGTGGGATATGCGAGGAATTTCGCAGAGCAGTACAAGCCGAAATATCTTGCATTTGGGATAGAGGTAAACCTGCTTTACGAGAAATCCCCAGCAAATTTCACGAAATTCGTTTCATTGTTTAATACAACTTATGATGCAGTAAAGAGCGTAT
Source organism: Microcaldota archaeon (assembly GCA_021789155.1). Taxonomy (GTDB): domain Archaea; phylum Micrarchaeota; class Micrarchaeia; order Micrarchaeales; family CABMGC01; genus JAJYJW01. The sequence continues at coordinate 18,057 of JAJYJW010000016.1, read as the reverse complement.
CCCCTAATACAACGGTATTCACAATATTCCAATATGAGCACATGCTCGGCCTGAAAGGCGGACTGTTCGGCGGAGCAAATGGCAGCTCGGAATGGAATCTGCTGAACTATTTCAACAAATCAGATATTTTCGGCTTTACGACGTATCCGGGTCTTGTATACGGCAATGTTTCCAAAATGCCCTCAGATTACTATTCGCAGATAAGCATGCACACACGCAAAAGGATAGCATTCACCGAAATTGGGTGGCAGAGCGGCAATATTCAGGGTTGGAGCAACAACGAAAGCACGCAGGCAGCTTTCATTGACAGGTTCTACAAGTTATCTAAACCAGTGAACAAAACAATGGAACTGTGGAGCTTCATGTTTGATCAGAATGTAACCGCGCCCTTCAACACCATGGGCCTATTTTACATAAACGGAACCGCAAAGCTCGCGTGGAATGCGTGGATATCAAACAATTGATTTCAGCAAGTTTTATATTTTTGAATTGTAAGCTTATCAAAGATAGACATGGACAGCAATGTATACATAGGTGCTGCTGTAGTAATAATAGCGATATTGGCAATAGTCTTTCTTTTGCCAAGCACTACTCCAACGCAGCAGGGTAATTATACGCAGAATGCATCTGCTCAAAATACGGCTACGCAAAATTCAACGTCTAATGTGACCATTATACAGAAAAACGCGACAAATACTACAATGAACAACACGAATCCCACGCCGAATCCCTACGCAGCTAATGTAGCATCTGGGGGTTACATAGGCAATAATACGTTCAAGTTCTACGTTACGTTGAACAACAATTCGATAACGCCTGCGGTGATAAACGTCACCTCTGGTTTCAACGTTATACTGAACGTGTACAACAACGCACCTGAGAATAGTTCGTTTACTATAAACAACCCGAATGGCACTGGCTATCTTGCTAATACCGGCATGATGCCTTCTACCGCATACACCTTCAACTCGTTCGTAGCGCCGGCACCTGGCAACTACACTTTCTACAACCTTGCACCTGGTGCAGAGGCAGCAGGCGCGAAAGGGACCTTGGTAGTCCGCTGAAACGTGTCGGGCAGCATCTCAACGATGCTGCTTTTTCTATTTTTTTGGAAATATAACTATTAATTAAAAAGAGATAAAAAAGAAAAGAAAAAAGAAAAATAAACGAAGAAGCAACTTTAGGTTTCAACTGAAGTTTACTTTCTTCCCTTTGATCTTGCCGCCGCTGGGCAGTTCCTTACATGTTCCTGGTATCTTGCTTGATCCTGAAATTCTTGTCCACATGCACATTTCATGTTTGCCATAATTTCACCCGTAATCATCATGCTGTTCATAGCTATAAAAAGGCATACGAGACCTTTCAGATGTCTTTTAATGTTTGCTGTTTTCCATAAGCAATATAAATATATTTCATGTGCAGTTTTACTGCTGATTTGATGCTATTCGAGGAAGCAAGCAAGTATTTCGAAAAGCTCGAAGAAATATCTTCAAGGCTGGAAATGATAGACTTGCTGGAGCAGATGATAAAGAACGTAGGAAAGGACGAGATTCGAGCCCTGGTGTACTTCACGGAAGGAGTGGTAGCACCCGCTTTCGATGGCATCGAGATGGGGATAGCCGAAAAGCTCGCCGAAGAGGCGATAGCGAATGCGACAGGATACGAAAAAGGGGTTGTTGCTGCTGATTTCAAGAAAAGCGGCGATTTGGGTTCAACTGCAGAGAGCATGACCTCAAAAAGCAAGCTCGTGAGGATGGTCCACAACAAGTTCACTATAAACGAGGTATTCGCCGTTTTCAGGAAAATAGCGAGAACAAACGGTTCGGGAAGCAAGGATACCAAGGTTAAGCTCATGTCCGAGCTGATAGCGGCTAGCAGCGGCATAGAAGCTAGATATGTGGTGAGATTCGCGCTTGGTCAACTTAGGCTCGGCGCGGGCGATGCTACATTAATGGAAGCATTATCTAAGGCTAAGACTGGGTCAAGGGATGCGAAAGCAGACATAGAAAACGCATACAACCTATGCAGCGACCTTGGCCATGTGGCGGAGGTGTTGTTCGATGGCGGCATAGATGCTGTGAAAAGGTTCAAGGTATCGATTTTCAAGCCCATAAGGCCAGCGCTAGCAGAGAGAATGCCCACAGCCCAGGAAATAATAGCCAAGATGAACGGAGAATGCTCATTGGAAAGCAAATATGACGGGATTCGCGTTCAAGTCCACATGGACAAAAAAAGCAAGAGAGTCGAGATATTCTCAAGAAGGCAGGAGCGAATAACCGAGATGTTCCCGGATATAGTGGATGCGGCGCTGCATGAGATATCGGCAAACGAGGTAATATTCGATGGAGAGGCGATAGCTTATGATGACAATACCGGTGAATATCATCATTTCCAGGAGACCATGCAGAGGAAGAGGAAGCACGGGATTGAGGAGAAGAGCGTCGAACTTCCATTGCACGTGTTCATATTCGACGTCATGTATATAGACGGAAAGGACATGATAAACGAGACCTACGAGAAGAGAAGGCAAACTCTGGAGAATATGCTGCCAAAGGAAGGAATGCTGCGTCCAACAGGCCGCATAATAACGATGGATCCGAAGGCATTCGACAAGTATTTCGATGAAGTCGTAGGCGCGGGCCTCGAAGGAGTCATAGCGAAGGACATCAGAGCACCTTACGTCGCAGGCGCGAGGAAATTCAGCTGGATAAAGATGAAGAGAAGCTACAAGGGCGAGTTATCCGATACCCTTGATTTGGTAGTTATAGGCTACTATCTGGGCAAGGGATCACGCACTTCTTTCAACTTCGGCGGGCTTCTATGCGCAACTTACAATAACGAAACCGATATGTTCGAAAGCGTTTCGAGGCTCGGTACCGGATTCAGCGAAGCTCAGATGCAGAAACTCGAGAAGGCACTGCGCGCCATCAAGACAAAGGGAAAGCCAGCCAGAGTTCTCGCTAACATAGAGCCGGATTTCTGGGTTGAACCAAAGTACGTGGTTACGATAAGGGCAGACGAGATAACCAGATCGCCCATGCACACGTGCGGCTCTACAGATGGAAAAGACGGCACGGGCTATGCGCTTCGCTTCCCTAGGCTGGTAAGCGATGGAATCCGGGACGACAAGGGTCCTGACGATGCCACCACTACTCATGAGGTGATAAGCATGTTCAAGGATCAAAAAAGGATCGCGCTTCACGGCGAGTAGTTTAACCATGATTGAATACGGCGTGCTTTTTCCAATATTCGTACTGCAAGCGCGAATGAATAAGTGAGCAAGATATTTATACTAAATAGAATTAACATATTTCCGTATGGTTGGGAGTATACTTAATTCTCTTTTGGATTAAGTTCGGATTTTTTTCCATGCAATCCACCCTCACCAACTCCCATCCATATTCTTTTTATGATTTAAATACATGGAATAGGTTGCGTTGAATGTTCGACTACAATACCAACGTTTGGAAAAGGGTTTCCCCTGCGGACGAAATGCAGAAAACAGACGAGAAAGCGATAAAGTCGGTAAGCTCGGTTTATGCGGAAATGAATCACAATTTCAATATGAACATCAGACCCATTTTCCTCGTGCCTAACTATCGCACCTCATTGAACGAGCTAAAGGAAAAGAATCCCCTGATTTTAATCCGATCTGAAGGCATCGGCAATACAATGGGAAAAGCCGCGATAAATCGCATAGCGCGCAAGAAAAAAGACACTTACGCCGGGGAACTTTTGTATTCGTGCAAATTCCTCGATCTTCTAAACTCTATGCAAGGCTTCAACTACAAAATATCGATGCAAATCCTGGTTGACGTGATAGTGGTAGAAAACGGAAAAGTGATAAACATAATCCCTCCGGGAAACGCAAGGCTCGGCAACCTATTTTTCGTGGAACAGATTTCCAGTTACGCTGCTGACGAAATAAAGGGCATTGCCTATCATGAGTTCATGCACAACCTGGGTTCGTTTGACGAGACTTCAACCGAACGAATGGCGATCGCGTATTCTCTGACCAACAACACCTACGATATTCCCGCAGCTCTGATAAACGCAAGAAGGAAAGAAGCCGCATCCCTTAAAGGGATGCGTGACGATGTATCAGGCAGCACGAATTTCATAAACTCTGATGCATTGACAGAATTCATTGATTGGCGCTTGAAGACGCTTAAGGATTATCAGGAAGCGTATGAACTGGATGAAGAGGCAACTGCAAACGCGGTGAAACACATCAAGTCAATGCTGCTGCATTGATTCACAATATGCGTTCTCTAATGAGCTTTTTGATCTCGAAATCAAGATGAACCGCAACTTCGCTAACCTGCTCCGCGCCAAACCATTTTGCGGCGGAAACTTCGTCGTATGCTATGCTAGTAGCATCACTTTTTGACACCAAAACGTAGTTGAAATCATGGTGCTGGTGCGCAAGCTCCTTTTTGCCCCTGTTTTCCGGAATAGGGTGCGTGTTTACGTTCATGGGAATCATCCCGTTTTTCACGTGCCATTCGTGAAATTCCAAGTCGTTTATGCCGGTTTCCTCTGTCGCTTCGCGCATGGATGTATTCCATATGTGCTCGTTCTCGTCGTAATGCCCGCCAGGAAATAGCCATTTATGCAGCGCATTATGGTTTATCAAAAGTATCTCTCTGTTGGAGTTGATGATGACCGCGGTTGCAGTCAAATGACCGTCGTAGTTTTTCCTGCTGGCTATGTCAGAACCTGTGGAAATTTGGATTTGCAATTTTTCTACGCTGCTCTTCTCATCGGGGAAGCGCTCGAGGTATTTCGAGATTAACTCTGATGTTTCCTTTGCTATGTCTATTTTGGCATTGTTTTTCAAAGCTTCCATCCAATCAAAAATGATTTTCTCATGCTGTGATTTATTCCTTTTCCAACACGTGCTTTACAAAGTTACATTTTAATGCAAAATTTAGACAACGAGAGTTTAATCGACGACAAAATTAGCGGTTTTTCCGCTGGAAAATTTTGCACTTATAATAGCGCGATAAATTTCGACTGCATTTACTATATAATCTTCAGCAGAAGGTTTTTAAATATGAATTTAAAACTACTAACAGGCGATCGGATGGTAGAATTTCCGAATGAATTTTTGAATGAGAGTGGGCAGGAGAGTGTGGTGGATTCTGGTAATCCGCAGATAAAGATTGTTACAATCGGCGCTGGAGGTGGCGGTTGCAACGCTGTTAACCGGTTGCTGAAATTCGGGGTTAAGGGCACCGAATTGGTAGCTGTTAATACAGACATCAATCACTTCAAGATCATAGACGATCGAATTCAAAAGATACTTATTGGCAAGAACATAACCAGGGGGCTTGGAACTGGTGGTTCACCTGATGTGGGCGCTAAGGCAGCGGAAGTGGACAGGCCTGTGCTCGAAAAGGTAATACAGGGTGCTCAACTCGTGTTCCTGTGCGCTGGAATGGGAGGAGGAACTGGAACCGGATCTTTGCCTGTGCTCGCACAGATAGCAAAGGAGGAAGGAGCGATAGTAGTCGCGATGGTCACGTATCCATTCAATCTCGAAAGAGTGAGAAAGGTGAAGGCAGAAGAGGGTATCCAGAAGCTGAGGAAATTCTGCGATAGCGTAATAATTTTGGATAACAACAGGCTGGTAGAGTTGCATCCGAATCTACCTATGAACGAGGCGTTTGCAATAGCTGACGAAGTGCTCGCAAAGGCAATAGGAGGATTGGTATGGACTATAACTCAGCCAAGCCTGATAAACATAGACTTCGCTGACGTAAGAAGCATAATGGGAAGCGGAGACGTTGGGTTCATAGCATACGGCGTAGGGAAGGGCGCGGACAAGGTTGGCGCAGCGGCGGATGCAGTTCTCAAGAACAAACTGCTCGATGTTGATTATGAAAATGCGAAGGGTGCACTAATCCACATATCTGGAGCTTCGGACTTGACTCTGGGAGATGCGATAAAGGCAGGAGAGCTCATAACAGACAGAATGGATCCAAAAGCGAACATCAAGTGGGGTGCAAGGCTCATACCTGGATACGAAGGCCAGCTAGAGATAGTCGCGATAATAACCGGCGTGAAGGGCTCGAGCATAGTGGGCAAGTTCAACGAGGATCGCTCATCACAGGGCAAACCATACAGCGACATCGAAATGATATAAGGTGTTTGGTATGCAAAACTTCGACATGGGCATGGAGAACTTCAACGCAAGGATCGCAGTGGTGGGGCTTGGCGGACAGGGTTGCAACCTTGTCAACAGGCTCACCGCAAACGGAATAAAGAGCGCTGACACCATAGCGATGAATACCGATGTGGGTCATCTCAACATGATAAAGGCAGGAAGGAAGATCCTGTTGGGAAAAGACCTTACGAAAGGTCTGGGAGCAGGAGGATTCCCAGAAGTCGCGGCAAAGGCGGTTGACATAAGCAGGGACGAGATAACGAAGGCGCTCGAAGGATATGATCTCGTATTCGTATGCGCAGGAATGGGAGGAGGAACTGGAACAGGTTCCGCAGCACCAGTGGCCAAGATAGCGAAGGAGCTCGGATCAACCGTAATAGCAAGCGTAACTTATCCTTTCGCGTTGGAAAGGAGCAGGAAGCAGAAAGCGGACTGGGGTCTCGAAAGGCTAACCAAGGAAGCGGATACCGTGATAGTGATAGAAAACGATCGCCTTCTATCCTACGCGCCAAACCTTCCGATAGAAAAGTCGTTCGCGATAATAGACAACATAACCAGCAACGCCGTCAAGGGAATATCAGACACGATAATGATGCCAAGCCTGATAAACATAGACTTCGCTGACTTGAGGAACATAGTCAAACAGGGAGGAACCGCAGTGATTAGCATTGGTTCAGGTTCAGGTCCGAATAGGGTTGACCAAGCGATAAACAGCACAAGAACCCATCCATTGCTCAACGTGGATTACAGGGGAGCAAAGAGCGCGTTGGTGCACAAAGCAGGCGGCCAGAACATGACTATAAGCGAGACCACGAAGATAGGAGAAGGAGTAACTGAGGGTCTTGCTGGAGACGCGAACGTGATATTCGGCGCAAGAGTTCTGCCTGAATTGAACGACCAGCTGAGGATAATGTCGATAGTCACCGGAGTAACGCCTAAGTTCGGCGCTGGTTCCAGTGAAAGCACTGAAGTTTCGAGCTTGAGGATGGAAGGGCTAGAGAATCTCTACTAACCCTTTCTCCTTTTTTTCTTTTTCTTCAATTTCCAAAATTAGATGCTGTAAGCAAGAAGTATTTTCTTCGATTTAAAAACTAGAATGAATCTTATGCAGGAACGCCCCTGCATAGATCAGAATTACTCTTTTGCGGTTTGTGCAACGCTTTGCTTTAGCTTGTCTATGTTCCTTAGCTTGCTTATCTGCTTCAAAGCCCTGTACGTTGCCATTGCTATGTTGTATCTGTCCCTGGTTCTTCCTCTTGAGAAGCTCCACACGTCCTTTATTCCGGTCATCTCGAGGACCTGCTTCGCCACTTCCCCGGCAACTATCCCTACTCCTCTTGGCGCTGGCTTCAATATTATTTCGGAAGACCCGCACTTGCCCTTCACCTGCAACGGCAGGCTGTGTTCGGTTCCGCAGCTGCATTCCCACGATCCGCACCCGAAGTTTATAGATATTATCTTCTTCTTCGCGTCTTTCTTCGCGGAATCTATTGACGGCCTAACTTCAACGTCCTTGCTCGTTCCTATTCCTACGTGGCCGCGTCTGTCCCCAATTACCACTGTCGCCCTGTACTTTGCCTTTCTGCTGTTCTTGGTCATTCTCTGTACGGATGCGACTTCTATTATCTTGCTTTCCACTTCTCCGAGAAGCGCATCAATGACTTCTATTTCGGTTATTGGTTTGCCCATCTCGAAGATCTGCTCAAGATTGAGGATCTGCTTTCCCTTAACCATGTTTCCTATCGCAGTTTTAGGTGTCCATTCCTCGATGTTGAATCTGTGCTCTTCCACAGGTCTTCTTTCCCTTCTGAAAGGTCTTCTGCGTGTGTCGTTTCCCCTTTGTTGTGGTCCTCCTCTTGGTGCTCCTTCGTTTGCCAAATAATCACTTGTTCTTTGATACGCTCAATTTGAGCTTCTCCCGTATGTCGTTGAACAGCGTGTTGAGCTGATCTACCTTCTCGTATTTTCCGAATTGGTTGCCGTTCTTGTTCGGTTTGCTTTCGTTGTACGTGGATATGCTCTTAGCGTTGTAATAAGAATCGTCAATCTCTATGTTGCTTCTCAGCCCAATGCCCGCATCCTTGCATCCTTTCGCGAATACGAACGGTATCGAGTTTGCAACAGGTGAGCTAAGCCCTATGTCAAGCACGTGTTCCTTCTTCCTGTCCTTCTCGTCCATCTTGCTCGCTATGTACAATCCCAGGAGATATGCCGTTGGCCTGTTGCTTCTGCTTGGCCATCCGAGCTTCTCCAGTTCCTTCGAGTTGGCGGAGCATATCACCTTGTCGCCCTTTTCGTCGTATCTTACTACCTGCGCGCTTATCGACTTGTTGCTCTTTCTCAATACCAGCCTGTCCATTCCTGACTTAACGAAAGCAAGCCTTTTCACGAAATTGGTCTTGCCTTCCATTCTTCTTCTGAACTTGAGTGAAACAGTTTGCTTCTTCATATCATTACCTGTTTGCGTACGCATTCTTTATGCGCTCGTTTATCTTGGCTAATTCTTCGTCGCTGATGCTTATCCCGTGATCCTTGAGGTGCAGGATTATTGATGCCTTGTTCTGGAATGAATTGCCCTTTGCGAGCAGATAATATCTGTAGAACGTCTTCGCGTCTATCTTCTTCGAGTTCCTCAGCTCCTTCAACAGGTTGCGCTGCGCCCTTATCTTCTTTTCCCAGCTCCTTCCCTGCCTTACCTTTCTGCTTCCCTTCCTCTTTCCAGGACCCCTTCTTCTTCCTTCAGCTCTCTTTATCTTCCTTATTTTCGATGAGGTGGCCTTGTTGTGCTTCTCCTCTATAGCGTAAACGCTTCCCTTTTTAATCAGGGTTTTGACGTCATCTCTGGTTATCGCCTTTCCTGCATCCGCAAGATCGGTGTTCCTAATCCTTATCGCGCTTTCCCCGCGCTTAAGCAATTGTGCTGCTATTCTTTTGGTGAGTTTTATGCTCATGCTCTTACCTTGTTGGCTATGCGTATCTTCTTCGCATCAGCTACTTTCTGCATCGCAATCCTCTTCCTTGAAGATAGCGCATGTGCGAATACTGCAACGATGTTCTCCTTTCCTTCAAGTGCGTTGAGCTCCTTCTCATTGTGCACTAACACCTGCGATTTACCATCGGGCCTGAGGAATCGTATCCTCTTGTCGTTGCGATAGCCTATGCCTGGGGTTTCCCCATAGCCGCTTCTCTTTATCCTTTTCTTGCTGTCATCGCCCATCTGCTTTCTCCATCTTGCCTTCACTCTGCTTCTCTTCTTTGCGCCGAAGTTTGGCACGTTGAAAGTTGGATGATGCTTCTTCTTTAAAACCATATAATCACTCTTCCTTTACCGCGTACAATCCATCTTGGAATACGCGCGTATCCTTGCCCCATGAGCTGCACGCTTTCCTTATGTTGGCAATGCTCTGGTTAACATCATAAACGTCTGCGCCCTTTACGTTGACGTCTTGACCCTTTGCCTCTATTTTCGTGTCACCGTATATCTTGACGCTTCTAGGGTAACGTTCTCCGAATATGTTCTTTATCAGTACGGTTTTGCCTTTCTGCTCAAGCGTTATCGGGAAGTGCGCGAACACCAGTTGCATCTTCCTCTCTATTCCGTTTGAAACTCCCTTGATTGCGCTGTTGATCTGCGAAGACAATGATGTTTCGGCGAGCGCTGCCACCTTCTCTATCTTCTTGCTCACCTTGCTATGCTCCACGTTTATCTTGCTGCCGTTTACGCTAACCTTGCAGAACTTGCTGTTGAATCTCTTTACGGTTGATCCGAACTTGCCCTTGAAGCTTATCTCTTCCCCGTTAAGCTTGCATTCAACGCCATTCGGAATTTCTATCTCAGTCATAAAAACCATTGCTAATATACATATGCGAGCAGCCTGCCGCCCATATGCATGGATTTCGCATCCCTGTTGCTCATTATGCCCTTTGGAGTGGAAAGTATCAAAATGCCGAAGTCTTTGCTCGGAATGAATCTCGTTTCGTACTTCTGGAATTCTTCCAGACCTACGGCGAACCTAGGCTTTATTATGCCCATCTTGTTTATCCTCTTGGCCAACTTGACGCGTATCTTGCTGAACTTTCCGTCTTTCACCACTTCGAATTCCTCTATGTAATTGTTCTTCTTCATTACTTCGGTGAACTCGCGAATGAGCTTGGTGTTGTTCACAATGCAGTAGTCTATGCCTGCATTTTCCGCAACCTTTATCGAGTTAATAGCATCTGCAAATAAATCTGGCATTTTATCACGACATCTTGTTGAATCCGAGGCTTGTTGCAACGTCTCTGAAGCAACGCCTGCAAACGTAAAGCTTGTATGACCTTATAACAGCGCGAGAGTTGCCGCATATCTTGCACTTTCTCAGACCGCGACCTTTGTATTTGAGTTCGTATCTCATCTTAATATAATCACCATCAATTGCTCATCACATTCGTATTGAACTTTGCCTTCAAATACTCGATGATTTCCGCCTTCGCTACCTTTTTGTGTGCAGCACCTATCGCGCTGCGCGTCCTTTTCCTGGCTGCGACTCTTGCCCCTTTCCTGTTGAAGCTAGCATTCACGTGCATGCCAAGCATTCCGATCTTTGGATCGTACTTTACTCCAGCAAAGTCTATGTATTCCTTTATCCCGAAACTCAACGTGTTGTCGTTTATGCATCGTTCGCTGAGCTTGTTGTCTTTCGCATCGAGTGCCTTCTTGAGTATCTCTTCAGCAGCCGAGTTTCTCAACGTCACAACCGCGCCTATAATCTGGCCTTTCTTAAGGTCCAACGATGGGTCTCTCTTCTTTGCAGTTGCTTGCGTAGCTTCCATGCCAGTCAGTTTTTTCAGCAAGCTTTTTGCGTTATCATATTGCTGTTCGTGCGAACCTATTCCTATGTCAAGCACTACTTTGAAAAGCTTTATATCTTGCATTGGGTTTGCCATTTTAAACACTCACTTTATTGCCATTATATTCTCTACCACGGTTTCGAATGAGGAATTCTTTCCCTCTATATTAGCGCTAGCCGTACGCATGGCAGTTCCCTTTGTGATCTTCTTTATCGTCCCTTCTTCAGGAGCGTGTATTCCTTTTATGACTCTGCACTTAGCGCCTTCCTCGAGCTTCGCAACGTCCTTTACCTTTCCTGCTTCTATTACCACTGAGTCGTTAACCGCTATTTCCTTCTTGTCGCACTTGAGATTTTCTCCGCTTATCAGGCGTATCATGTCGACGTTGCCCTCTGCCTTGTACTTGCCGATTACCTTGACGATTCTGGAATTGCTTTTGACTTCTCTCTTTCCCATGACTCCATAGTCGCTAGGGACTATCTCGTATGACAATGCTGCAGGCACTATTTCTACTATGTCGCCGATTCCCAGCGCGAACTTCGTGTCTTTTATGCCCTTTCCGTTAACCTTTATCTTGCCCTGGGTTATCGCCTTTCTCGCTTCCCTGGAATTCCTCGCAAGCTCCAACTTCTCCTTCACGAAAGTGAGAAGAGCTATGCTGTTCTCCAGAGTGTGCCTTCCCGCAGATGGCTTAGGTACGAACTTCGATTGTTTCCTTGTAAGCTTCATGTATCTAGGTGAAGCCAATCTTTTCATATGCCTGTTGTTTCCTTTTGCTCCCATTAAACAGCACCCTTGAACTGATCTATTTTTGCCTTTCTGAGTTTGTCGCTCAGATCCAAATCAATCAGATATACGTTGGAAATGTTGATCGCAATTGCATGCTCCTTGCCTTTCGCATTCTTCCTGCTTATTCCTTCTATGAGCATCTTGCCCTGTTTCAAGCTTACCTTTGTTACCTTTCCCGTCTTGCCCTTGAAGGAGCCTGACATTATCTTAACAGTATCTCCCTTTCTAGCCTGAATGTTTCTCTTCTTTATTCCGAGCTTCGCCGCGAGCTCCTTCGCTATCCTCGCATGCGCGAACTTCTGCATCGTGTGCATGCTCGCAGTGTATCTCATTTTCCTTTGCTTCCTTGGTTTTCCGCTGCTCATCTGATCACACAATCTTCGAAGCTATACCTCCTACTTTCACGAATCTCTCCACGACTTCCCTTGCCATTGCACCCTTAACTTCGGTTCCTATTGGCAGGTTGTCCTCGTTAATCATAATTCCGGCGTTGTCCTCGAACCTTACGCGCATGTTGTTAGACCTTCGAAGTTCGTCCTTCTGTCTTATTATGACCACGCGCACTGGTTTCTTTATGTAAGTAGGAGAACCCTTTCTTACGCTTGCTGAAACTATATCGCCTATTCCAGCGCCAGCATTCCTGCTGTGCCTTCCACCCTTTCCTATTATGTGTATCATGTGGAATATTGATGCACCGCTGTTGTCAGCGCAGGTTATTGTCGCGCCAGGCATCAACGTCTTAGAAATTCTAGAAGATACTCCCTTCATTCACAAACACCATTATTTTTTATTTCCCAGCACTGAGGTTACGACGAAGCTTTTCGTCTTGCTTACCTTTCTCGTTTCCGCTATGTTCACGGTATCGCCAACCTTTGCCTTTATGCATTCTGGGTTGTGCGCAGGTATCCTTGACCTTTTCCTCATGTACCTTTCGTACTTGTAATTGTAAAGCGTATAGTCTCTCTCGACTATAACAGTTTTCCTAGCCTTGTCGCTTACGACTATTCCAGTGAGCTGCGCTCCTCTTGTCTTCATTTGACCGTGCGTTGCGCAGTGAGGATCATTACATTCCAAATAACCACTTTGACTCGTTAAACATTACGCAGTTTATAGTACTTCATTCCTTTCTCGGTACGTTCTCCGGGCCTGAAGTTTATCTCCTTGCCCTTTACCTTGAACGCGTGTCCATTCGAATAAAATTCGAAGGTGCATGCACGCTTGATGAGTTTTATCAAACCTGTGCTGGTATCAACCAGCAGAGTGTTCTTCGTCTCGTCAATTACCGTTCCTTTTGCTCCTATCTGCTTGCCGTCGAGGCAGTCGATTACCTTTACCCGCAAGCCTATAAGCTCGTGAAGCACGATGTTCTTGTTGTTATAAGCAACAATATCATTCATGCATACTGTTTAACAGCTGAGACTTTTATATCTAAGCATATATTTAAACCTTTGTGAATACATTCTGCATACTATGAAATGCATGCATTTTCACATGTTTTTCAATAATCAGGCAGTAGCAAAGCTATTTACTGATTTGGGTTGAATGATAAGTGTTTTGCCGGCGGTGCTATGGACCTTTCTCTATTCGTCAGACTGTTCTTTGACATCTTAGCATCATGGTTCAGGCTAGGCGCGGCTTTATTCATATCCTTCGTAGCGAGCATGGTCCTGGGCATTTACATTGGGAGGTCGAAGGAAGCTGAGCGTCTGCTCATGCCAATAATAGACATATTCCAGACAATACCCATACTCGCGTTCTTTCCTTTCGCGATATTCATATTCGTAAGCGCATTTCCCGGAAGCGTAGGCGTAAACATAGCAGTCGTTTTCCTGATAATAACGAGCATGGTCTGGAATATGATATTCGGCGCTTACGAGGCGATAAAGACAATACCAATAGAATTCACAGAACTGGCTAAACTATACCACATGGGTTGGATCGAAAAACAGGCAAAAATATACGTTCCTGCGGCTCTTCCCGCAGTTGTGGAACAGGCATCGTTGTCATGGGCCATAGGTCTTTTCTATCTGGTCACGAGCGAGATATTCGCGGTTGGCAGCTCCAAGTATTCGGTAACCTACGGGATAGGCGTGGCATTGACCAATCTTGCCGCTGCCGGCGATTTCACCTCGTATTACATCGGCCTTCTGTTCTTCGTAGTTGCGGTGATATTATCCAGATTCCTGGTATTCAACAAGCTGGGTGAAAGCGTTTCGGCATACAAAAAGGCAGCGTCCTCAAAGAAGAGCAGTTTGCTGCTGAACAACGTAATAGCGGGCGCATCGGTTTTCATGAGCAGGATGGGGAGGAGCAGCAAGAGAACGGCCGAAAAAATGATGAGGAACAGCGTAATAAAAAGGGCGGTTATTTTCGTCACCAGAACTACCCTGAAGCTTAGCTCATACCTGATAGTTGCGCTCTTGGCCATAATAGCGTACGTTAACTATCCTTCGATATATTCCAGCGTTGCAACATACGAGGGAACGGTCTTGACTGCATTGGCATTCTCGTTCGCAAGGGTCTGGTTTGCATTCGCGATAGCGGTGCTTGTTGCGGTGCCGACCTGCGTGTATCTCATTTTCATATCGAAACACAAGGAAAAATTCGTCGCGGTATTCCAGACCATAGCTTCGATTCCCGCCACAATTCTCCTTCCGATAATAGCGGTTGCGCTCAGCCAGTACCTGTTCCATGACGAATTGATCGCGTTTGCAGTTTTGTTCCTGAGCAGCGTTTGGTACATAATATTCAGCATATTGTCGAGGAGCAATGCGATTACGCAGAGCATGATGGAAGTCAAGCAGATGTTCGAGCTAAAGGGATTGGACGCTTGGCGCTACATGTACATGGGCGCTATAACCCCCGGATTGATAACCGGAAGCATAACTGCAATCGCTGCAGAATGGAACGCGAGCATAGTGGCAGAGTATTTCACTTCTTCGGGGATAGGAAGCGGCTCTACGATAAGCGCGGTCAACATAGGAATAGGTAAACTCATGGATCTTGCGTTGGCAAATGGCAATATGATTTTGATGGGGGTCGCGCTTGTGAATCTGACAGTAATGATAATAGTTATAAATAAACTATTGTGGAAGAATCTGTATAACAGGACGGCAAGCGTGTACGGGTGAATGCATGGACATGATAAAAGTAGACAACGTATCGTATTTCTACGAAAATTCGAATGCACTCCCTGTGATACATAACCTCTCGTTCACGGTCAAGAAAGGCGAATTCGTTTCAATCATCGGCCCTTCTGGTTGCGGGAAGAGCACGCTTCTCAGGATAATAGCGGGTTTGATAAACGCGAATACCGGACACGTTTCCTATAAGGGCAGAGCAATCGAAAAACCGATAAGCGAAATATCATTCGTATTTCAGGATTTCGCCCTTCTCCCATGGCTGACAAACGAGGAGAACATGAAGCTCGGACTTTCGAGAACAAACATAAGCGAGCACGCGAAGGAGAAACGCATTCAGGAATGGGTGGATAAGGTGGGATTGTCTGGTTTCGAGGATTTCTACCCTAACGCGATAAGCGGAGGGATGAAGCAAAGAGTTGGAATAGTCCGCGCGATAGTCAGCCAGCCAATAGTATTACTGATGGACGAACCTTTCAGCGCTCTCGACGAATTGACGGCAAACGAATTAAGGAATGAAATACTTTACATGCTCAGGGAGAAGAATATATCCGTAGATTCGGTGATCATGGTCACGCATAACGTAGAAGAAGCGGTAGAACTTTCGGACAAGGTTATAGTGCTTTCCGCAAAGCCATCGCACGTCAAGGCCACGGTTAAGATAAAGCTTCCTCAGCCGAGAAATAGATTCAGCAGCGAATTCTCAGAATACGTGACAAAGTTGTACAACCTGCTAATTTCCTGATTATACTGACCAAACATCATGTTCGGGGTCGTATGCGAGAAGTTTAGACCTTACTCCCCACTGCGTTAGCATTCTCTTCAATTCCGCAATGCCCTCCTTGTCTTTTCCGTAATGCGTTATGCCTTTCCCTTCGAGCATCGCGACTAGTTTGTTCGTTCCCTTGATCTTGCCTTTCCTTAACTCTGCGATTATCGCCTTGAAAGGTTCTATCCTTGCGAGCTCCTCTCCTATTTTCTTGCTGAAGTTCCTGGAATTCACGCGTTCCCCCAGGTTTGTCAGAGTTATGGTTCCTTCTCGTATCGATACGAGTTTCAGCAAGCTGCAAATATCCAACATCGGAAGAAGACTATCTGCGTCTACTTCTGCTTCGTCCCCAAGTTCGGCAATGCCCATGCTACCTCCGTTCTCCTTTATGACATCAACCAGCCCCAAGACCTGGGGTGTTCCTATTCCCACCGGGAAAGATTCAGACATAGCAACCCGTTAATGCAATTATGCAATAGCTTTATTTAACTCTTTCGCAAATCCCTGATTTACCCGATGCATGGCAGGATGAGCCCCGTCAAATCAGGCTTTTCTATACGTAAGGTGCTTAACTGCAAAATTAGCAGCTTTCCCGTATTTTCTGGCTTTTGCCATTATTTTGTGCAAATCCGAAGCGTCTTTTCCCTGCACTATGATTCCATAGGATCCGCTCGTAAGATGCACCTCCTTAACTCCTTGGCATTTCGCCAGACAATTGGCCGCAGTATGTGACTCACATTTTTCATCCGGTTCTACAAGCACTATGAATCCGGATGTCTCCTTTCTATACACTGAATAAGAGCTCCTATCGCGTTTGTTTTCCATAAGTCCCCACTTTGGTAGTTTAAGCATGATTGCAGCATTCGTCTATGTGCCACAAAAATTCTATCTTGTCGTGAAATCCTTCGGCGCACGACCAGCACTTGTATTCATGGTCTTCGCCGTTTCCATTAAATCCACGCGGCGCTGGTGAGGGGAAGATAAATTCCGTTTGCGCCACGTGGCTCTGCAGCTGCAGCATAAGTTTTAAGGTATTGACAAAATCCGATAAGTAATCTACGTTTGCACGTGATGTAGCAGAACGAGTATTTCCATTTACCATATAACCCACCATATAAGATTTTCAATCAGAAGGAGAAGGGCGAATGGCAATGAGACATGGCACGTTTGATAATTGGTGAGGGTAATTGTGCCACGCTTGGGAAAGGGAATCGCACGCCTGGCTTGATTGCATGGAATAAGATATTGCACCAAGCAATTGTGAATAACCAAGTTTCTCGCTTACCATCCACATCCTCCAAGATAATTTATGAACAATGTTTTTATTATAGATGAATGCATAAATTTATTCTGTTAAATGTGAAAAAATAGAACTATTTAACCATATTATTCCTTATTTGCCCGAAAGATTAATAAATCACTCTCGTCACAATATAATCATGGTGAGGCCAATACCCAACAGGGAAAGGGTAAAAGAGCAGATGCTTAGACTGCTTAGCGTCAATGGATTAGCTACGGAAAGGGAGATGGCACAGAAACTGAATATTTCGAAGTCTACCGCGCACACTCTGTTCGTAGAAGTAGAGAAAGAATATGGGCTTAAATTCGTTCCAGAAATTGACATAAGTCAGGTATGGCGATATGAATTCACAAAACTTACGGCACACAAATCAACAAAGAGAGAAATGCGAGAGGAGATGCTTGAGAAGGTACCGGAAATCGGATTCCAAGAATTTTTAGTTTTTATAAAGTTTACAGGTAATATACCTTCAGACAATGATATTTTGCGCCTAATAGATAATTCGTACATGGTTCAATTTGCAGCTAGAACACAAGGAGATTACGATTTGTTCATATATGCAATCGCACGTAATTATCTCGCTCTGCGTTTAGTTTTTGTCGATTTCGTAAATTCAAAATATCCAAGTAATTTTTCTATATCAATCATCTCTACAAAGAGTTCCTTCGGATTTTTCCCTCTCAAAAACAGTTTGATAAGAGAATTCAATATTTCAGATACGTATAAAGATTTATTAGTGGGTCTAAATGATGATGCTAGACAAGGAATAGAAAGTATAGCAAAGAAATCACATAAGAAAGCAGAATCTCTTAGATACGTCATGGAAAACTTAGACAAAGCAAAACTTCTTAAACGAATAACTTACTTTGAAACTAATCCCAGTTATAAAACATTTGTAATAACACGATTCGAAATATTTGACCACGGCAAATTCATTGATGCCAGAGACGAATGGTTCATGAAATTTGTAAGTGAATACTACGAAAAACATGAGGAATATGCACTCCTTGCAGATATAGCATATCCTGATGGATTTTTAACTATAAATATTTTTGATAGC
>JAJYJW010000015.1 GCA_021789155.1 Microcaldota archaeon | reverse complement strand
ATAAATATTTTTGATAGCACGGAACGATTCGGTAAATTCTTAGAAAGCACTAAAGAAGCACTCAAAGGCGTTGGATATAACCACCTTTTAATAACAAATATTCTTATAGGCAATTTAGGGATTAGAAATTTTGATCCAAAAGAAACTGTACAATACAAATTAATAAAGAAAAAAACAATTTCTGCACAAAAGAAATAATTCAACTATGTTATAAATCATAGAGATTAGAGTAATTCTTTAAGAAGTCTTCTCTTTACATCTAATTTATTGTGGTAGTCATCTCTAAATATTGCTTTTCCAACAGTCACTGAAATTCTCGGACAGTGCTGATCCACGTTTGATGCAATAAATACAACTTTTCTCTGAAAAGCACTTACTTTTACCATAACGATCTTCCTTTCGCTTTTTTAATGTTCATAGCTATGCTTTAAATATAACTCTTTTTTCGTTTTAATAGATTAACACCCTTTGTTACTGTAGTAAAACTGTGTTGAATTGGTTGGCAATGGATGTTAACGCGATCGGTGCGAACGCTTTTTATACCTACTAATCATAGAAATATTGGTTTAATGGTTTCGGTGAAGGCTAAAGAAAAGGACGAAAGCATATTGGTACTCGCTGTTGACGTCGACAACGACCTGCAGAGGAAGACCAACATGGCAGGTCCCGTGCTTGGAAGGGATGCGAACCTGAAGGCAGCATCAGCTTTGGCACTTTCCGATCCTCTCGACACTGATGGCAACACGATGTTCCAAGCAGTGAAGGTCAGCGACGATTTGAAGAACAAAGGCTACAACGTTAACGTCGCGACAATCACTGGCAGCGAAAGCGAAGGATACGCCGCAGACAGGGAGGTTTCGCGCCAGTTGGATCTCGTATTGGCAAGGTACAATGCGGATTCATGCGTATTCGTGACGGATGGCGCAAGCGACAGCAGAGTCTTACCTATAATAAGTTCGAGGATAAGGGTAAACAGCGTCAACATAGTCACGATGAAGCAAGCGAGTCAGATAGAGAATACGTATTTCACAATACTGGAGAAACTCAAGGAACCGCACTATTCAAGGATAGTGTTCGGCATACCTGCAGTATTGCTCATAATATTCGCGATAAGCTACCTTCTCGGTTTGGGGTGGCAGCTTCCGGCGTTGCTCATAGGTGCGTATCTGTTGTTGAAAGGGTTCGGATTGGAAGAAAACTTTCTCGGATACTTCACCGGGTTGGGTTTCAGTTTCGACAGGTTCAGTTTCGTTTTCTACCTTAGTGCAATAGTGTTCTTCGTAGCAAGCATACTGATAGCATACACCAACTATTCGCAGCAATTGCAGATAAACACTGACAAACTGATGATGGCGGCATTCACGACGCAAGGTTTCTTGCTTTTGCTACCGATGGCGCTAATACTTTATCTGATAGGAAGGATAATCGACACATCGAATGCGCATTACATGTTCCGCAGTTTGAAGTATGGAAGATTCATAGGCTCAACAGTGGTTCTCTGGGTAATGCTCTACTCGTTCACTGCTTGGGTAATCGGCCAGATATATTTCAGCGAACTTCTTCTTTTCGCAGTGGGTGCTGTACTCATAGGCGCGATAATATCCGAATTTACCAGTTTCATAAGGGTGAAAATTCTTAGGGGAATAAAGGTAAAGGGCAAAGACGTGATAAACGAGATGGGTGCAAGCATAGGAAAAGCGCGCGATGTTGACACTTCGCGTGGTACGCTTACCGTAACTACCTCATTCGGGAGCGTCATAAACTATTCAATAGACAGAATAGTAGAGATATCGGATAGGGTCGTAGTAAGATAATCAAGGTGCAGAATATCCTGATACCCAACTGCTCGTGAAGCTAACTCCCGAAGGCACGCCGTTGTTATTGTTCCCGGAATAGTCCTTCGCATCTCCATTTAGCGGCCACCATGCAACAAGATTATTCAGTTTTATCGGCGCAGCCCCAAGTCCCTCATTATACAACGCTGCGATCTCGTTTGAGGATAAAGAAGTATTGTATACTTGTATGTTGGAGAGCATCCCTTGGTAATAACCGTTCGTCCATCCGCACGCTCCAGCCAAATAGCCTATGTAATACGTGCTCTGCTGCGATGCTGCTATGGCATAGATGATGGAATAAGGCGATATAAGTTTGCCGTTTATGTACAGGTTTATCGAAGAGGAGCTTGCCCCGGTCTTCGCTGCGGTGAACGCTACCTGCTGCCAGGAATCCTGTGATATCGGTCCCGAAGTATAATCATTTACATTGTTATTGCCTCCGAATGGCACATTAACCAAGTTGGCGGAATGTCCGCCGGTTCCCAAAGTGAAGAAATAACCTCCTGTAGCGCAAGTGGAGAATGATGCAATCCCGCCTTCTTGGGGTATGACGCTTGGCATGATCCACGCGACAACCGTAGTATTGATTGTCTTGAGCATCGATGTAGCGGGTATTGTTATGTCTGAGGAAACGCCATTGAATTTCGCGACGTATTGCGGCAGTTCGCCATTGCATATTCCCTGGGTATTGATGAATGAAGTTGTTCCTGGTCCATTAGGCCTGAAAATATGACACGCGCCCGGAGGTGCTTTTGGAGTAAATGTCGATGCATTGAAGATTCCTAGTTGAAACAATGCGCCAAGCACGACTGCAATTATAAGAATAGCCCATCCGTAGGTCATGAGGTATTCCATAGCGCTTTGAAGTTTGAATTTCATATTATCATCAAGGTGCAGAATATCCTGATTCCCAGCTGCTCGTGAAACTCACGCCGGTGGGAACTCCATTGTTGCCATTTCCAGAATAATCCTTGGTGTCTCCGTTGAGGGGCCACCAACCAACGAGGTTCTTGAGCTGAACCGGTGCACCCCCTATGCCTTCGTTGTATAATGCGGTGATTTCAGCTTGGGATAATGTCGTATTGTAAACCTGCATGTTTGAAACAAATCCTTTCCACCTTGCCCATCCTTTGTATAGTGGTGAACTGCTGTCCGCACCTATGATGAACGGAGAGCCAGATTGTATCGTAGAACCTGCTGTTATGCTTCCAGCGTTATGTGCCAAACTCCCCCCTTGGGATGGACTCGAGTAAGAGTTGATAGTGGAGCCATCAGATGTTACTGCAAAGAACGCCCAAGTATTCTGGGATACTTGTGCATTGCATAGTTCCCCATTGTATCCTCCAAGACTGCCCAATTGCATCGATATCGTTATTACCTGTGATGGCGAGCAATCGTATCTGTCGATTATGATGGTGATATCGCTCAGATCACCGACGTTGTAGTAACCATACATAGTTTCAACAGCACCAAGATCACTGCTCAAGCCCCATCCAACAATCGTTATCTTGCCCGATCCAGCGGAGGTTATGGTAGATATTCCCTTTAAAGAAGACACCAAAACTTGTGAACTTTGGCCGTTGAAAACGGCAACGTACTGCGGCAGTTCTCCGTTGCATATCCCTTGCAGGTTGATGAATGAGGTAGTTAATGGTCCATTAGGCCTGAAGACGTGACAAGCACCAGGCGGCGCCTTAGGAGTAAATGTCGATGCGTTGAAGATTCCCAACTGAAACAATGCGCCGAGTACGACCGCAATGATGAGTATTGCCCATCCGTAAGTCATGAGGTATTCCATCGCGCTTTGAAGTTTGAATTTCATATTATCATCAAGGTGCGGAATAACCAGATTCCCAGTTGCTCGTAAAGGTGACTCCTGATGGCACACCGTTATTATTGTTCCCGGAATAATCTTTAACATCTCCGTTGAGGGGCCACCAACCAACGAGATTATTCAGCTTGATTGGCGCTCCTCCAATTCCTCCGTTGTACAATGCAGTTATCTCATTAGTGGTCAAAGACGTATTATATAATTGTATGTTTGACATCATTCCAACGAACTGTCGCTGGCCATAATACATCGTGTTGATTCCGCCGATATACACCAATGGGTTGATTATCGTTTTTTGATCCGCAGCAGGTAAAGAATTATCCCAAGATGCAAAAACGCCATCTATATAAGTGGTAAGAACAAAACCTTTTTCCTGTTCAACAACATTATGCCATTGGTAGCTTGAGGTCTTCGCGATTTCCCCATCCCCATATCCATTCAAATCATATGCATATGACGTACCCGTATACCATCCATTCGGCCCCTGTCCAAAATATATGGTTGAGGTAGCGGTGTATAACCCGAAGAATGGTTGCATATTTGGCGTATTCACCGGATTCTTAATGTACAACCACGCTGAAACCGTAAAGTCCTGATTGAGCGTATTGGATACCGTAAGTGTTATCGCAGGCGTTATTGCTTGCGAAGTGCTTGTTGAGGACCAAACATACTGCGGCAATTCCCCGTTGCAGATCCCCTGAGTATTTATGAACGATGTTGTCATAGGGCCGTTTGGCCTGAAAACATGGCATGAACCAGGCGGCGCTTTTGGTGTGAAAGTAGATGCGTTGAAGATTCCGAGTTGGAATAATGCACCAAGTACGACTGCAATGATCAGAATCGCCCATCCGTAAGTCATGAGGTATTCCATTGCAGACTGAAGCTTTTTGCCCATCCAATCAGATTAATTGTATATATTACGTATTTAGTGGTTTTGCAAGTCTTTAAAAGCCAAAGCTTATTATACCTATTCTAATTATAACATATCGTTCGCTTTTAGGTGTACATATGAAAATAAGTGATCTTAAGGCTGGTGCCTCTAACGTCGAAGTTGAGGCAACTGTAGTAGAAAAACAGGATCCAAGAGAAGTAGTTACGAAGTATGGGAAGAAGCTTAATGTTGCAAACATAACTCTCAAGGATGAGAGTGGTAGCATAGTAATGTCTCTATGGGGAGATGACATAACAAGGATAAACGTCGGTGACAAGATCAAGATATCTAACGGTTATGTTACTGAATTCAGGGGTTCGCCACAACTTTCTTCCGGAAAATACGGAAAGATAGAAGTCACTGGAAAGGGCGATGTGCCATCGCAGTCAAGCGATGATTCATCGGATGAAGACTCTTCCAGTTTTGGCGAAGAAAGCGAGATGTAATGAATGTCATTGCAGGTTGGATCCAAAGTACCAGATTTCAACCTGCAAGGCGTTGATTCAAAATCTCATTCTCTTTCTGATTTCAAAGGCAAGTATCTAGTACTCTATTTCTATCCAAAGGACGATACTCCGGGCTGCACAATAGAAGCAAAGGAGTTCACCTCGAATTACGATGAAATAAGGAAAATAGGCGCGGAAGTGGTAGGGATAAGCGCAGATTCGTACGAATCGCACTGCAGCTTCAGGGACAAGCATGCGCTGAAGATACTGCTCCTCTCGGATCCCTCGCTGAAAACTATAAGGGAATACGGGGCTTACGGCAATAGGGGAGTATTCGGGGAAGGCACCATGAGGAAAACTTTCATCATAGACAAAGATGGCAAGCTGGTAAAAGAATATCCGAAAGTAAGCCCTCTTGGGCATAGCAAAGAAGTAATCTCTTTCCTGAAGAATCTTTCAAAGTAAATCCCTCGTAATTATTATAAACTCTCGTAGAGCATGTTACTAATGATTGCATGTTCGTTGAGCCTCTTTACCAGAGCACAAAGAAAATATTCGAGCAGAGGCCAACGCTCGATTATCCAAATGAAAAGGAGGCGTTGCCCGATAGCTACAGGGGCATACACAGGCTTGATATCGATACATGCGTAAGCTGCGCGGCTTGTCAGAGAATATGCCCGAACCAGACGATAGAAATGGTGGACACACAGACTACCGAGCACGGCATCAAGAAGATGCCTCAGCTGAACATAGAACGCTGCTTGTTCTGCGGGTTGTGCGAGGAGGTGTGTCCAACGAAGTGCTTGGTGCTCACGAAGAACATAGACGAACTGATAGTGGTTGATAGAAGGGAGCTGGTTAAAAGGCCAGAAGATCTAGAGTAGGTGTAATATTGATAGAACTCGCAGTTTTTGCAGTAGTTTCGGTACTGTACGCGGTGCTTGCGTATTACCTATTCAATTCGTTTGACATGTTCAAAGCCTCAATAACATTTGCGTTGATGGCCCTTTTGTCGTCAGCTCTTTTCGCGGCAATGGACCAGGACGTAATAGCAATACTGCAATTGCTAGTATTCGTAGGGGGCATTTCCGTGTATTTGATGGTCGGAGTCGCATCCAACTATTCCGCTGCTAAGAGACATTCTAACGCGAAGATGTTCGTCGTTTCTGCGGTTCTGCTTTTCGCCGTGTTTTCAGCTTTGCTCTACACTTCGTTTACAGTGCAATCCAATCCCATGCAGTTTCAAATCGCAAACGACATTCAGGCTTCGTTCGGCACGGCATACCTGCAAGACGGCTTGGTTCTTCTGGTTCCATTCTGCGCAACGCTCATGGTGATAGCGGCAATGAAAAGAGTCGCTGAGATGATATCATGATAGAGTACGCGCTTTACGTCGGCCTGGCTCTTTTCAGCATAGGGATAGCAGGAATAATATCCAGCAGGCACTTCATTCTTTTGGTAGTTTCTGGAGAAATATCCCTTCTAGGGGGCATAGTCACGCTGGTGAGCTTTCTACAGTTCGCTTCGACTAACGACGGTTCTGCATTTTCCGCATTGCTTTCTATATGGAGCATAGCAGCATTAGAGGTTATAGTCGTAGTATTGGTATACGAGTTCATGCGAAAGAAGGTTCCGGACTTTGACATAAGCAAGTTATCGAAGCTGAAGGGTTAGAAATGTTGGACATACTGTATTTAACGCCTGTTTTCGCTACGCTTATAGCAGTGCTTCTGCTGAAGAAATTCGACAGGCGCGTAGGCGTGATCGCGGCAATAGGCTCTGCGATTCAGGCCGCAGCGATACTGCCGATTCTGGGTTCTGCGGCACAGTATCAGGAATTGCAATGGTTCGCCTTTGGCAATAACTCCATAACCTTGGGATTCAACACTGCTCCGCTCAACGTGCTTCTGTTTACCATAGTTGCCATCATAGCGCCATTGGTCATATTCTATTCAGACGGCTACATGAACAACGCTGCCGACAGGAAGAGATTCTTCGCAGAAATGCTCGCTTTCGAGTTATCCATGCTATTGTTCGCGCTAGCTGGCAACATGATCACGCTATTCATAGCGTGGGAGCTTCTAAGCGTTGTAAGCTACCTGCTGATTGGATTCTGGAACAATCTTAGCGGCGCGCCCGAAGCTGCGAGGCACGCGATAACTGTGGTGTTTCTCGGCGATGTCGCACTTCTTGCAGCAGTAGCGATGTCGGTATCCGCATTCGGCAGCGTGGAGTTTTCAATTCTGTTCACCTCGTTGCTCGCATCCCCTGCAATGCTTCTCGCATTTTCATTGCTGCTATTGATTGCAATCGCAACCAAATCCGCCCTGTTCCCGTTCCAGAGCTGGCTTCCAGATGCGATGGCCGGTCCAACCCCTGTTTCTGCGCTGCTCCATTCTTCTACTATGGTAAAAGCCGGAATATTCCTAGCGCTTCTCGCATTTCCCATAATAACCCAGAGCGGAATAGGCAAACTGCTAACCCTCATATGCGCTGCGACTATGGCCATAGGCGCGGCAGGATTGCTGCTCAGCGGAAACATCAAGCGCGCATTGGCATATTCTACGTTAGAAGAACTGGGGCTCATGGGATTCGTGATAGGGTTGGGTTCGTATCCCGCTGCGCTGTTCCTGTTCTTTGCCCAATCATTTTACAAGGCGCTTCTGTTCCTTTATTCTGGAGCCCTTACGAGCGTCACGAAGAACTACGAGCTGTCTAAGATAACATATGCGAATGCGTATTTGCCATTGTTCGTATCAGGCATATTCGGCGCTTTGGCACTTTCTGGCATGCCTCCATTCAACGGGTTCTTCGCCAACATATTGATAGATTCTGCGCTGAGCGGAATAATCACGAAGGCATTTCTCCTGTTCGTGCTGTTCGCGTTGAGTTTCGGCATATTCCTCTGGCTGCTCAAGCCAACGAAGAAGAGCATATCACAGGCTGCAGGAGCGAGGACCAAGCTATTCTACAGTTTCCTTCCCGGAAGCATGATACTTCCGATCATAGTCTTGGCCGCACTCTCCCTGTTTTCGTCTTTCTTCTATCAGAAGATAGCGGGCACCGGAATAAACGTTGTCTCATTGAACGTGGCCTCTGGCGCAACTTACACTTTGGTGGCGATACTAGGAATAATGCTTGCGTATGCGGTTAACAAGAATCTGCTGCCGATGCCTCGTTCGAGAAAGAACAATGCCGGCAAAAACATAAGCTTAGCTGCGAACATGGCCAGGCGCATAAGGCACGGAATCTCCATTTACGTATATGCGTTCGTGGCGTATGTCGCTAGCTTCGTCTATTTCATAGACCTTACTCTGGACCATTACGTCGAAAGGTCTGCATTGCACGCAATCTCATTGGTTGAAAGAGCGCGCAACATGCAGAATGGAATGGTTAGCACATATCTTTTCGTGGCGTTTGCGGCATTGGTGCTGGTGCTGCTTTTCTTGGTGATTAAATAGAAATATTGTCATATCTGCCGTTGTTTCCAGTAGTTCTCATAGCAGTAAACGCAACGCTTCTCGCGGCGCGCAAGCTCACCATCGCTTTGCTAGCAAGCGTGATAATGGTAGCGCTGATGGTCTATTTTGACTTCATGGCATTCTCCTCTTCATACATTGCAACCTATTCCGGAATTTCGGTGAATCCATTTTCGGAGTTCGTATCGTTGGTACTTACCCTGTTCGTTGCGCTATCGGCGATTTTGGCGTATTCCAGACACAGTTCGTATATAGACTATCTTCTCGCATTTTCCGTAGTCCTTTTCGGCGCGTGGATAGTGTCATTCTCTACTTCTCCGGTAACCATATTCGTAGGAATAGAGATGATGGCAGCCTCTTCGGTTGCGGCGATTCTTCTTGGGAAAAGCCATTCTCTGGAAGCGGCAACGAAATTGTTCCTAGCCGCAATAATGGCGGCATCGATATTCGCGATGGGCATGGCATTCGCATACGGCGCATTCGCGTCGCTTTTCAGCTTCACTAGCTTGGCCTCGCCGGGTCTTGCTCAAATAGCGGGATTGCTCTTGGCAGTAGCATTGTTCTTCGAAGCGGCAATATTCCCGTTCAACACGTGGATTGCAGATGCGTATCAGGGCGCAGAATCGTTCATTACCGCTATGCTTATCGGAGTTAACGAGAAAGTGGGCTTCACAGCATTGATGATACTCATACCTCTGCTATTGGCTGCACACACAAATGGCGCATTCCTGTATGTCGCGTATGCAGCTTCGGTGCTGACGATGTTTTACGGCAACATAATGGCGGTTGTCCAAACCAACGCGAAGCGCATGCTGGTTTTCTCGTCTATAGCGCAAGCGGGTTACATCGCGATGGGCCTTGCCGTTGCTACTCAATATGCTCTGGAGGGAATGCTCCTCCTGATGATCGCGCACGCGCTTGCGATAATGGGGATCTTAGGCATAGTCGCATTCATGGAAACCAAAGGCAGGGCGGAAATCAACGATTACATCGGGCTGATCGGAGAAAACAAGCTCCTCGCGGTCTGCGTGATCATACTCCTAGCGTCATTGGTCGGGATACCGTTTACCGCAGGATTCATAGGAAAGATAACCCTGTTCTCAAGCGCAATATCCTCGGGAATGGCGCTTCTCGCATTCATGGGAATAGCGAACAGCGTTCTGTCGATATACTACTACGCGAAACTGGCAACTGCGGTTTACACCGAGAAAGACAACGCCATCAAGTTTCTGGTGCCATCCAACATCATGCTCGTCGTGCTTTTCTGCACCCTTGCGATATTGGCAATCGGCGTATTCCCCGCCCGCATCTCGTCAATGGTAACCGAAGCAGTCAAATACCTGATGACAAGCTACTGAAGCTGACTCGGCATACTCGCGGTTTTTTATTCTGTTTGTGCCATAATATATAGATTCAATGGCAGTAAAGACGGTTTCAAAAGGCAGCGTTGTCGAGGAAAAGACAATAACCAGTGTAAATACCTCGCTCAAGGAGCATAAACGAAGCCATGAAACCAGCGACGATGAGAAGGAAAGTCATACCAAGAGGAACGT
The DNA here is from genome assembly GCA_021789155.1 of Microcaldota archaeon. GTDB lineage: Archaea > Micrarchaeota > Micrarchaeia > Micrarchaeales > CABMGC01 > JAJYJW01. Next base: position 14,778 of record JAJYJW010000015.1, on the reverse strand, counting down.
AGGCATAATAGCGGCGCTGCTCTCGACCATCGCAATTGCCTTGACTGGCGCGTTTGCGTTTGTTCATGGGTTCGCCGAAACGCTTAGCGGGTATCTGATTGGTTTCGAGGAATCGGTTAGGGTGCCAGGCGCATACTGGTTCTACAATAAGTACAAGGAGAAGAAGAAAAAGTAGCGTTTGCTATTTTATCTCTGGCCATAAGTTGCCATGAAGTTCAGATATCTCGTCAGTGATACGGCAGTCGCGGAAGGTCTTGTCTTGCTTATCGCTTTAAGCAGTTCATCCATTCCTATAAGCACGTCCTTATGCTCTTCGAGCGATTTCTCAAGCGCGCCGAGCTTTGCCTGCATGCAGATGTTCGTTATGTCCGCTCCGGTGAAGCCCTGCGACACTTCTGCCAGCTTATCATAATCAAGATTCGCTATCGGCGCCTTCTTCAGTTTCACTTCGAACAACTTCGCCCTCGCGCTCTTGTTCGGCGGCGCGGCATATATTATCTTGTCGAACCTTCCCGCCCTTAATATCGCAGGATCCAGCGCATCCGGCCTGTTGGTAGCGGCAATGACCACTATCCTATAAGCTTCTTTTATTCCGTCGAGCATTTGCAGGAATTCTCCGGTTATCTTCACATCCGCATTGTTCGAGCTGTCTCTTGACGGGAATATGCCGTCTATTTCGTCTATGAATATCACCGCAGGGGCGTTCTCCTTTGCCCTGTCGAACGCCTGCTTTATCACGTTGAGCGCAAGGTCTGGGCCGGATTTGCTGAGCTCTGAACCCGAGAGCATTATTGTATGCAGGTTGTCCATGCTGCCTATGACCGAGCGCATGAGCATAGTCTTACCCGTGCCTGGCGGCCCGAAAAGAAGTATTCCCTTTATCGTAGCTACGTCATATTTCTTTATCAGTTCAGGATGCATTATCGGCAATTCGACCGCTTCGTAAAGCGCCTTCTTCGCGTCATCCAAGCCTATGACCTCTTGCAGTTTTGTCTTTCCGTCGTCGTTTATCTTTTCCTGATGGCTTCTCCTTTCGTAGTCCATCTTGAACGTATTGTAGGTGTCTACCTGAGCCAGGCTGGTGCTAGGCTTGGTTGCCTTGATTATCCTCACTATGTCGGCCATGCCTATCTTAAGTACTTTGTTCTTCGTCGCGGCTTCATCCGCAACGTGTCTCGCGACTTCCTCGGATATGTTCTTTATGTCCGCTCCGGAGTACCTATCTGATATTTCGGCCAGTTTCTCGTAGTCTATGTCGTCGCTTATCGGAAGATCCTTGAAATAGTATTTGAATATTTTCCTTCTGCCAACAGAGTCTGGGAGCGGCATGTATATTATCTTGTCGAACCTTCCGGGACGCATTATGCTCGGATCTAGCATCTGCGGTAGGTTCGTTGCACCGACAATAACAACCCCGTCGACTTTCTGGAAACCGTCCATTTCCGCTAGAAGCGCCGAAAGAGTTTGCCTTCCAGTCTCGCTTTCTAGCAGCTCCCTGCTTCCCGCTATGCTGTCTATTTCGTCGATGAACATTATCGCAGGCGGGTGCTTCTTCGCAATCGCAAACACCTTGGATATTGTCTGTGCGGTTGCACCCGGATAAGCAGATAGTATCTGCGAAGTTTTAATGTAGAAGAATCCAGCCCTTATTTCGTTTGCAAGTGCCCTCATTATGTAGGTTTTACCCGTGCCAGGCGGCCCGAAAAGAAGTATTCCCTTTGCGGTCTTTATGTTATACGCGCCCGCGAGTTCCCTCTTCTCGATTGGGGCGAGGATAGCCTCCTTTAGTTCTTTCTTGGTTTCATCATAGTTCACGACGTCATCAAGGGTTTCTGTAGATCCAGTGGTAAGGTCTTCGAACGCTTCCCCAAAATTGCTCCTGAAATCCTGCTTCATTACCTCAAGCGCACGCACCACGTTTATGTCCTCCGCTTCAAGCGCAAAGAGCAAAACCGGAGTAGTCACGAAGCTTATCAGAATAAGATTGCTATATACCAAGTTCGTCAGATAGCTTATTCCGTAGTAAACCGCGGGGATCAATACCGCGAACAGGCTTGATTCAGAGCCTCTGTATTTGGATCTGCTGTTGACCGCGAAGTTGCTTATTGTAAATGCAACGAACACCCACGTAATCACTTGTATTGTGGTGGGTATGAGGGAATTGAACAAGGGCGCGAGGATAATGTCGAACGTACTGAATATCTTCTCTATTACGTTAAGCGAAAAGAACTGACTCAGCGCGTCAGGTATGGTGGAGAAGAACGTGTAGATGCTAGGAGCAGCATGGGATGGCGTCAGCAATCCGCTTATTCCAATAGTCGCAGCACCAGCAAGGTTGCTCTGCGGCAGATAAACTATCGCGCCGCTATTTTGCAATCCAGTAATTCCGGATATTATGACCACAAGCAATACCGCAGCTATAGCTGCTATGGCTCCGCGCTTGAACCCTACGGTTAGTATGGTTATTACGAAAGTAGGTATTTCCAGCAGATATCCAAGGAAGGAGAACGGAAGTATCATCAGCGCGTAGATGAATGATATGGTTCTGTAATGCTTGTATCCGAGGAAGAACGCAACGCTCATGAATATGGTGAACAGCCATGCTAGCAGAGGCGCTTGATACATCATTATCAGCAGGCTCTCGAACAAAAGCACCATCAGCCCAATGAGCGGCTGCATCATTACCGCAACGAACGTGCCTATGACCAGGATTGCAAGTATCAATGCAGGATAGAAAGGCAACGCTATGGATACGCTCAAAAGCGCAAAGATCGATATCAATGCGTCAGGAAAATTGGGGTGCGATATCAGCTCGCGAATCATGTCCTTGAACTTGTATAAGTATAACGGAGTGAATTTGTAGTCGAATTTGCGCTTCTCAACTCTACCCTTGTCTGCCTTTTTGGCAGGTGCAGCTTGAGTTTTCGTGTCGGTACTCGGCAAATAAATAACCTATAAGGCAAGGGTTAAATATCCAATGTGCCATGATATAATACTTAAAAAGTATAAAAACCTACATCTCTGTTTTTACCGATAGCAGAACAATGGACATGACCGAAAACCGCTTAAATATAGGTACCAAATATATTATGCCCCGTTGTAGCTCAATGGCAGAGCGGCCGGCTGTAGTTTGCACTAGCAACAGCTAGAAACCGGCAGGTTGGGCGTTCGACTCGCTCCAACGGGAAATTGTCAGTATCTGTAATATTGCATATTTCCCTACAAATTGACTAAAAGTGGTAATCTCTGTTTATAAACTCGAGTTTCTCAAATAACGACATTATCTCTCCGAATGCCGTTATCTTCTCTTCATGTGAAGTATTCCTCAAATTCCATCGAAGTTTGGTATTATAACAGTCGTCAAGATGTAGTGTCATATTAGATGAAATAAAAGGAACGAAAACTCCCTTTTCGCATAGATTTCCAAAAAACTTACACCCGAAGCATATATCAGGATTGTAATATGCTCCTTTTTGAGACTCTAGTAACCTTACAGAGATCTTATCTAGATGAGCGTCTTCAGTAAAAATGCCTGTACCTCTTGACATAAAGGTAGCATCAAGTTTGTGTGTTTGGGTTTTTAATTTCAACTGCTTCGAAATAGAATCTAAGTCTATGTAGTTTTCTTGCCAATATTCAAGCGGGGTTAGCTTGCTAGTTTTTCCTAGGTTCCCATTTACTCCGTCAGTGGCAATGTAATGTGTCTGCAGGAATAAATTAAGCAACTTAACTCTAAATCCATATTTCTGACCTAGTTTTATTATTTCATCAACTTCTGCTTGGTTTATCCTAGTAACCACCATATTTATTTCGGTTGTTATTTTGTTCTCTGCTAATAAGTTGAAGCTATCTAAAAGTTTCTTTGTTACAATTTTGTAGATGCCAAAGTTCATATGGTCTTTATTAGTAGAATCTACTGAGACCTTCACAACAATTCTATCTCGATAATTTTTGAATAGATCCATGTTGTTATCTAACGTAGTGCCATTCGTTACTATAGTTACTTTGATCTCGTTGTCCAAGCTCATAACGTAATCTATAAATTCCCTAAAGTGCAAGAAGAGCGTCGGTTCCCCACCAGTGAATCTAAACCTTCTAAAACCAAATTCTACCGCTGCACTTACTACAGATTTTGCTTCATCAAAACTCATATTAGTTCCAATAGCTTTGTTCTGCCCAAATGGATAACAATAGGAACATTTGTAATTGCACTCTTTTATTAGCGCTATAGATAATGTGAATTTGTTGATGTCGACCATTTTAATCCCAAATCATTTTTTTATATACTTTCTCGAGCTTTGCCGCATCTTGGATATGTATAGCATCTCGTTTTATGAAAGTGAGATTTGCTTTATATACTTCTGCCATAGCTGTTTCTGCATCCTCCGTTCTGTTTAATATAGCTAAATCATATGCGTACTCCATTTCTGTGCACAAGTTTCTTGGGGTCGTACGTAATCGTTGCTTAAGTGACGATAGCCTATTATTATAAAATTGCTCTAATTTGACATAGCTAGGCCACTCAAATCCTACAGTAGAAACTGTTGTATCTGTTAAAGGGTTGCTGTATCCTACAAATGGGTCATTAGGGTTGTAGGAAATATCTATTCGTCCATCTGAAAAGTATCCCCCATGATATACAGAATAGCGAAGAGCTATAGGTAATCTTTCTTGAGGCATGAAATCTGCAAAAGAAGGTAATTGGCACGCCTCATCATGTCTAGTATTAAGAAATTTACAACAAAAATCTTCTATAATGCCATACATCTTTTTAACTTTCTCTAGGTTGTTTCCAGCATAAAGCGTTATATCTTTTGTAGTGCGTATGGTGCTAAATGTTTCAGAGATTGAATCATTTAGTAGTGTGTCTTTATTTGCAAATATATTCTCAGGTTTTGATATTTTAACATGTTCTGCGTATTTATTATCTACAAATTGTATTATCTGTTCAAGTACCGCCAAAAAATTGTCAGAGTTCCACCAAGATGGCCATGTAGAAATATATATTTTATACCCTGCCGTTCCTGCAGTAAAGCTAGCGGGGTACATCAATTGATTACCCTCGCTTATCTTTGACCATTTCTCTGGATTATGAGATCTTGCCATCAAACCAGCTAAATTTTGATAAACATCTTCTGGATTATAATCCAATGCGTTATATGGTTTTTCCGAATTTAATTTCCCTAAGTCAATCTTTATTTTATCTTGTTCGTTTATCTCTAGTTCAAAATTATTTACATTATAAGTGTTAATAGTAAGGTCTGCGAATTCGGAATTTGATATGTTAAAGCTAACGTTCCCTTCCTTTGAATCAGCATAAATTGTCGTTGGTCTATTTCCTAAATAGAAAACAGCTCTTGCTATATTGCTCGGATGTTTTCTGATGGCGCCAATGAGCTCATCACTTTTATATAATTCTACGTGACTGCCGTCCCTTAAAAGATTAGGATTTGACGAAGTTAATGCAGATACTACTTTTTCCATTACTGTGTTTTTATCAAAATTGTCACGTGCTTTCGTCAACTGGTGGGAATCATCGATAATTTTAGCATTAGTTTTCATAAAAATTACCTAGGTTGTTATTGGACGTATTTGGAATATGTAGAGTTGATTATCCTTCGCCCCCCATTCAACATCTACTGGATACTGAAAAAGTTCTTCTCCTCTTAGAGCTTCTTTTATTGCTTTGGAGAGTATTTTAGAGTTTGATCCAGGGAGGTTTTGTTGTAGGACATAATTATCCAATGTGTCATCCAGATTATTTAAATATTGGCGGGATAACGTTATCGAATTTGGCGTTTTAGTTCCGGAAACGATTCCTTCTGGATCTCCTAATACATAATCAATTAGAATTTTTTCATTATTCTTAAATATAGGATCTCTGGTGAAAATAACTCCTGAAATATCAGTTTTTATAAATTCTTGGATTAAAACAGCTATTCTAATGTTTTGTATACTAATCTTTCTGAGTCTGGAATATGTTTCTAGCATTGGGTTGAAAACTGAGGAATAAATATCGTTTATGGCTCTTTCTATCTCTTCGAAACGTATGTTGCGAATGGTTTTGAACATACCTGCAAAACTATGTTCTGCACCATCTTCAATACCTGCTGAGCTACGGGCAATAAGCGGTGAGTCATGTATTTTCAACTGACGAAGGGCAGAATGTAGCTCTTCATAGGTCTCGTCATCTAGAGATAAATACCTTCTGCCACGTAGTTGTAGTTTATTATGTACTGTATCGCTGAGCAACACCCCTGGGGCAATATGAAAATTATTCTGCGCGATAATAGCAAGATTTTTCGCCTTCCCACCATAACGTACGAGCTTTCCAAAGTCTTCTTTTGGAACTACTATAAGTGGCTCTCCGAAACTCATATTTTTCAATTTGACGTCGTGCATAATATTACCTAGTAGAACGGGTGTGGGGTTCGATTCAAATTCGTGCAATGTGAATAAGCTAGAGAGTTCTTCCCTACATGTAGATATTTATGTACAACATCAAATGGTTGCAATCCCGGAATAAGAATCTTTACTACATTAAATCCTAGCTTGCCTATCTTTGGAGGTGTTATATCAAAAATTATAGGATCGAAGCCACTTCTAATAATTGCAGTCTTCATTTTTGCATAAGTGGTTTTCTGTTTGATTTTGTCTAGATCAATAGACTTTTTAGTTGATGTAATAAAAGATAGTTCTTTCTTTACAAATGAGTTTCTAGTCAACAGCGAAACGCGTTCAACTAATGACTGTATGTCCTCTTCTTTTAACTTACTAAGTTGTGCCACTTTCTCGTTAGGTAATCCGTTTATTGTTTGCGCTTGAAGAATCTCTTCCATAGAATGTACTATTGCCTTTTTAAGTGAGAGTTTTGCTGCCATTCCTACAAAAACCTTGATTTTGGAATTCTGTCTGTATCCCAGACTTAGGACTACGAACGCATTAAATTCATTTGGAACTAAATAAGTTTTAACCCGTATTCCCATTTTCTTTAATAAAGAAGAATAAATATTCATTTCCTTGTCACTGAAATCACTAATGTTTATGCGTATGGGTTGGGACTTAGATAGCCACATGCACATCATTGTATGTCTTTCTATACTTTCTAGAAGACCACTCCTTACTGCATCGTCGATTCTTTTATTACATGCTGCGCCTGCGCTACTGCAATAATCAACAAGAGTTTCTCCATTTCTTATCTCGTAAAAAGGGTAAACCATTTGCGCAGGTGCGTATGTATTTCTTCCATTGAGTAGCGATTTGCCTTCAATCCAAAGGACTGGTGTTTCTTCATTAAACAGATTATAGATTTTTTTAGCATACGCTGCTTCTCCGAAGAGAACGAATTTTTCTGGATTTACTGCAGACTTATTCAATTTCATAAGCTGCTTATAGCTGCGCAGGTTCCCAGATATATGCTTTGCATTTAATAGCACAAACCTTTCTACTGCCTCATTTACTGCTTTATGGTATGCAATTTCTCGATCTAAAGAAAATCCCCCTGCATTTTCATCATAATCAGAGTGGACACCACAAATAAATGCATTAAGCCGTGGTTCTTTTGGGAAGGCTATTGGTTTGAACGTTGTAATTATTCCAAGATTGACCAGTTTTTTTACAAGTAATGGCTCTGTTGGTCTTTTATTCAATGAATTTGCTATAAAACGGAGAAGTGCTTTCTTTCCATATGGATGAGTAGTTCGAATCTTAAATAACTTCCTGCGAAACTTTACAATATAATTATGCTGATTCTTGGCGTTTGATGTCATATTCTACAACCTCAAACCATTTCTCAAATCGTTTAATTCACTGTATGTATTCAAAATTTCATTTGCAATTTTAGCGTGTCGAAGGAATCCGCTCGCTGCTACAAACACTTTGCCAAAAGGTAACGAAATAAGTGTATCTAATTCTGAGTTGCTAACCTTATGGTTATTGCCAATAGGGTCAATTACCTCAAATTCAATTACCCCATTCTCATGTTTCGCATATCCAGTTAAGACTAATGAGTGAAGTACTCCAGATGGCAGGATTACGCTTGCAATAGGTATATAACCGTCATCCAATTGTTCCACGAATGAATTCGCATCAATTTTGCTTATTATTGATTCCACTCCATTCTCTACAGCCTCCACGAATTTTTCCCTATAAAACTTTTCTGCTTTTTCAAATGTCGCATTGTCTATTCCATCCCAGTAAGTGAGAAGATCGTTTCTTTCGTGAACTATCCTAACCTCCAAGCCCGCCTTTTTAAGATAAAGTGCTATGGCAGATTCGTGTGTGCCATCTAATCCTTCCATGTTGCAAATTGAATATATCTCGTGTTCTTTTTTTCTATTCATCGGAGTCGATTTGAAATAATGCTCTACCATCAGAGCACTTGCTGCCCCACAAGTTATTGGGGTTGTTTGCTCATATGCGTCCAAATTCGTTGAAAAATAGGTATCCCTATCTTGTAGCTTCTGATCTATTAAATCAATCATTTTAACTTCAGTGGATTTTGATAATGGATAATCGGCATCATTTAACTTATCATTTTCAGCCAGTACTTTCAATAAATAAAGGCGTAATGTGAAACCTGCTAACCCCTCCAGTTTTTTCGCGTACATGTATTCGTAGTAATTGTCAAAATTCACCATGTCCTCTATTATAGATAAATCTGTACTGTTGGATGCTGAGTGTTCCGAATGTACTAATGAATCAGATTTAGGCATTAATTTCGAATGTTTAAACTCTCTATTTATTCTGTTTAGTGCCAATTCTTTAGATCCTAAATGATATTTGACTGCCAATTCCTCCAGAATTGCTTCCTTTTGCTCAATATTATTTGAATTAAAATAAAAAGAGTGTTTTACGGTGTATTCCTTTAGGAAGATGGTATGTGTTGGTGTTATGATGTGCAAAAACGCGTCTTCTGGTAAATCCTGTTCTTTAACTATTCTCTCTGCATTTAACTCAGTAATTTTCTTCGCTGCACCGCTAATTACTATGTGAAAGTGGTCTATATCAAAATTCAAAATCAATAGATCGTGAATTTCATGTAGTACTCTTTTTGGTATCGCATCGATTGGTTTATTGAGTATACTCTCAACGAAAAAGAGAAAATTATTATCGTAGAAACGATCATGCAGGTCTATAAACTTTGATAGGGTATTAACATACCTTAAAAAGTCTTCCCCGTTCTTAGTTGAGTAGTCTATTAAAGCATTCGTTTTGGATTTAAATTGAATATCTATGGCTAAATCATTGCGTAACTTTGGTCTAAGGTGCTCATATTCGCCATCAATATCAATATTGTTTAAAAATAGCCAAGGCAGCATAGCTGCTCTGCGTATCTCATTTGGCGTAGATTCAATGAAAGTAGGAATGTGCTTTAAGTGTTCTTCAAATTTTTTCACTTAATCCCTTTAATATCGTACCTTGCCCTGTTTACCGGTAGTATCTAGTTGTATTGTTTTCCCAGAGTCGATCTTTTTTATGTCTACCCCAAGGATGCAGGGTATATTCATTTCACGGGCTATAACCGCAGGATGGGATAAAGCAGAACCTTCGCCAGCGATTATTCCGTTTGCATTAAAAAACATATCTGCAGAAAGTTGGCATTGATCTAGGTCTGTCGTTTTTAAAACAAGTATAAATGGCTTTTCAATGTCTTTGGGTAATACTTCGATACCAGGCTCATAAAAAACCGAGTTTCCTGATACAATATTGTCCGTCTTTGAAGCAATCTTGCCCTCTAGCTCGTTTTCTAATCTCAATACGCTTGCAAATTCCTTGTTATCATGCAGTTTTGTCTTATCGATCACAGTAGCACCAAATATTTATTAAAGAAAAAATAAAAAACAAACAAACTTCCTGTCTTTTAATGGAGAGATCTTTCTTATACAGAGTTAGGCTTTCCAGTTGTGCAAACCAGGGTTAGCCCAGCGTTCTCTATTTCGAAGACTTCTTCTATTTTTATTTTTGCCATTTAAATCCCATTATAAGTACTTATCGTTAAGTATATAAAACTTATGTGTAATACTTTTACTTGTCCTAAGAGATACAGAATGGTATCAAAATATTAAGTTAAAGTGATGGTTTATTATATGGCTTATTCGGAACTGGAATCATCACTGTGAATTGTGAATATCTAAAAATGTCGTATGATAAGCTATACAAATAGAGAGTTAAAAAGGTAGTATTTGACGGTAATATCGAATCCTCGCAGTTCATCGTTCTTAATGTATAATGTTAAAAATAGAAAAGCATACATAAATTCGCATGCAATGTCTGTAAGAGAAGATGTGTAAATGGCAGATCAAAAGATAAATGTAGGTAACCATAGCATAGATATCGAGGTTTCAATTAAAGAGAATGCCAAATTAAATGTGATACTCGCTCATGGAAGCTACAATAATATGCATTACAGCATCATTCAGAAATTATTTGATTCATTAAAGCGGGAGTATTCAGTTATGAGATTCAACTTCTCGTTTGTCGGCGGAAATAATAACCAAAAGATGGACTTTGAAAGAAGCGTTGAAGAGCTTGAAGCATGCATAAAATATATGGGTGCGAGGAACATCGTAATAATAGGAAAATCTCAAGGAGGGTATATAGGTACACTGCTTGCTGGCAGAAATGATTTGGGAATTAAATGCGTTTTAGTGTTGGGTTATCCAATGCATGAACCAGATAGGCCACATGAAATAAGACATGAATTTTCTCATATGCATCTAGAGGAAAGAAAATTACCTGTAGAGTTCATAATAGGCGATTCAGACCCACTTTGGAATGTGAGAGAAGCACCTCCAATATTTGCGAAATATCGCATCCATATAATACCAAATGCAGGTCATTCATATAAACCTGTGAAGCCCGGTACTACTGCTGATGAGAATGAGTATATAGTGGTGCAACTAGTGAAGCAGGTACTTTCTAAACTAGCAAAAGTATAAAAGCAGTTTTTTTATTTTACTTTTTAAATTAAAATATTAACTATGTCTATAAGCCGCCGCAACAAAATCTTCTTTTCTTAAACTCGTGCGTTTCAATCCAGTTAGATTATCTATAATTTTGCCAATTTCGTTTATCTCTCCCAGAACTTCAGGTTTTGAATCAACCTCGATTTTAGCAGACGTTCCACAATATTCGACCTCAAGTTGGTATAGCTCTGCGTTGTTTAACGTTTCTGTCAAATCCATTGAAACTGCATATACCCTTTGAGTATTTTTGCTCTGCAGATAGAAATAGGTTTTTATGCGTTTAGAGAGTCCAACTATTTGAGAAGCCATGACCTTTTGCTGTGTATTACAGTCAATGTTATCCTTCTCTTCTCGCCTCAATAATATACCTGTGCTTGTAAGAGTACCCTTGTCTTTTATGACAATCTTCGGCATAGACTCGTTCTTGTACATTACTCTTGCAATCTTTTGTTCTCCAATAATATCTCTATATTCGTTCAATGATGCCATGGTTAGTGGAACTGGTTGGGTCTTCCATAATTCGAAACCACTGAATCCGTTATTTACCGCAGTTAAATAGCACTTCATGAATTCCTCGCTGTTATTTGCCGAAAACTTTAGTTCATACTCAGAATCCGGAAATTCATATTCTAAATCGTTCCACATTATCCTGCTCCTTTCTGCATGTTCGAGAGTATATATAACATTATGTTTTGATATTGTTGGGACAGCCCCATTTTCTCTAAGTGCAGAAATAATTTTTTGGGGTTCTGAATGGTGATCCTGAAGATATTTCACTTCAATACGCGCTAAATTTTCAGACTTTAAATTTTGTATGCCTCCATCTTCTAGTATTTTGAAAAATTCTACATCTTTGTCTAATGTGGCTCTGAATCCATTACCTACGAATACTTGTCTATAGTAAACAGTAAACCCATATGGTCTGAAACTTGTTGCCCTTATCGGGTAAGATGCATTAAGTATGGCGATCGTATTCTTAATGGTGTCTGTTTCTCTCAGCTTGTTTTTCGTAGTGAAGTGTGAATTGTTTACATCTATTAAGTATTCCCTATCGTAATCTAAATCTAAAGTTACTTTCCTTTCCTTGAGATATTCTCTGACTCTGATCGATGCAGTTAATGGTAGCGCCTGTTCATTAGTGTCAAAATACGTTGACCTTATCCATGTCGCTGCACTTGTGTCTTCTCTCAAGTCGTGTCTCGCTATTGTCTCAATTGCAGATTTATAAGACATGCAGAAACGCTCTTCTACTCTATTACTAAATAAAATGTCCTCATTTCCATCCAAAGCAAGGATTTTTTTAGATTGCTTATTCATATTTTTCACTCGAATATAGTGCAAAAGTCACTAAAATTGTAGGTATACATTCTGTTGTAAACCCATATGTGCTTTAGAGTTAAAAATTATATAAATTCGACGAATAATCGCATGTATAAAATTAAACCGAATACTTTTATGCCAATTATACCTTAATCAACGAATTCCAAATAAATTACATTGAATCTGTAGAAAAGAGAAATAATCGTTTGATATGTTTAAATATTTAATCAATTAAGGAAAATAAGTGAGGATTAACCCACAGGATATCAATCGAAGCGATTTGAAATGGAAAGTTCTTCGTTACAAAAAAGCAGATATAAAATAATTGCAAAGCGCATTGCCTTGGAGTTAGAAGAAATCATCCCTAAAGGAGAAAATGGTTTATATGGGTGGGAAGAAAACGGAGTCGAGGCATATACATATGCTAATGCGGCGATGGCATTACTTTATTATTATTTAGGAGATGTTACTAAAGCACAATATATCTTCAAAACTATCTGTAACTGTATGCCTAGCATTAGGGGTATGTATGGCGAAAGAGTAAAAGATCAGAATATTAATACTTATGCAAATGCTCTGATTGGCATACTATACTCTTTGCTAGGTGATACTCACCGCTCTGAGCAAATCCTATGCTCTATAGAGAATAACATGCCTAAGGACATATGTGGGTTATACCAATGGGGAATGAGAGGTAATTCTCCATTTACAGTTTCTAATGCTTCTGTGGCCATTTTATATGAAACTTTAGGTAAAAAAGAAGCATCTCAAAAAATTTTAGATAAAATAGAAAGGAACATACCTCACAATAGAAATTTGTATTGTAAGGGTAAATTAAACAATGGAGTTTATACTAATGCGAATGCAGCAATGGGTATATTATATGCTAGTCTAGGAAATCACAAGAAAGCACAGCAAATTTTATTACAAATGGAAAAAACAATCCCGATGGTTAATAGAGGTCTATATACATTTGCAGTAGGGGAAAATAGCATCCGTACAGAGCCCAATGCTCTCATGGCAATACTTTACTGTATTTTATAGCAGTAATAATAACGACGTGATAAGCTTTATTCAATAAAAGTAGGAAAAGGTAAGAGTCGGGTATATCGTTACAGTACATACATAAAACTTAAATGCCTTATAATCATATAACTCTTGATAAGATGGAAGAATGCATATTTTGCAAGATTGTAAGAAAGGAAGTAGGATCTTTCAAAATATATGAAGATGAGGATTACTATGCATTCCTCGATTTGTTTCCTCTTGCTCCGGCGCAGACCCTCGTGATTCCGAAGAAGCACATAGACAGTTACATATTCAACGTAGACGACGAGCAAATAAGCGAGATAATGGGAGTCGCGAAGAAAGTGGCGAAGATTCTCGAGAAAGGGATGAAAACGAACTGGGTAAGCATGGCGGTAGAGGGTCTTGCGGTAAATCACCTGCACGTCAAACTGTATCCATACTTTGAATACAAAGACAGGTTCGTGAAATATAAGACTTATTTCGGTATGGTTGGCGACAAGGCAACCGATGAAGAACTTTCAGGATGGCATCAAAAGATCGTCGCGTCCATTTCAGGCAAGTAGAAGACAAACCTGCCTGCAAGGTTTATATACTAAATTCTACAATAAGAGTACGCTAGATGCATATTTGCGCCTTGGTAGTGTAGTGGTCTAGCATACGAGCCTGTCACGCTTGTGACCCGGGTTCGAATCCCGGCCAAGGCGCTTTCTATTTATTTTTTGGCTTCGCAAATGGATATGGGCACAAATATCATGAGAGTATTATTTGTTTGCGTAGCCAACGTGAATCGAAGCCAAATAGCCGAGGCAATATTCAATCGGACGTCCAAGAAAAACACCGGATTCAGCGCAGGCCTCGCAGCGAACCCGCGCGGCATGCTGCTCAAGCAAGCACATAACGACAAGGAAGGAGATTATCCACCCATACTGCCGATGAAGGAACTGGGCTATGACTTATCCAGGAAGAGGGTAAAGAGGCTGAATAGGAAAATCGCCGAGTCAGCGGATAAAATAGTGTTCATCTTCAACAAGAGAAAACATCAGAATGACATTCCAAAATACCTTAAGGATTTTCCAGATATTGAGTTCTGGGATGTGCATAGCATACGCAAAGGCATATCATTTGAGGAATACTGCGCGCTTGAAAGAAAGAGGATAAAAGCGATAAGATCCAGAGTCAAAAAGCTCGTGGGAAAAATAGGATAATGCATATTCGATCATTTGGGCATGTAAGGCTTAACGAAGAATACCATAGCCAATACGACTATTGCTGTTTCGAATGCGTCCAATCCAAGAACCAGAACAAGCGACACTTTCAATATCAGATAGAACATTATCAAGTTGACGATGGTCAGGTCAAGCACCAAATAAGCGAGCATCTTGTCCGGAAGACTAATCGATGATGGTGATTTAAACGTTTTCCATAATCTCTTCCAGTCCATTAAATCCAGAAATACTCTGCT